>JAJZPK010000034.1 GCA_021811205.1 Pseudomonadota bacterium | reverse complement strand
TGTCATAGGGCTGGAGGAGCGCGCAGCCCTGGTCCGACCAGTAGTTCTGCAGCCTGAGGATGATGTCCTGGAAATTGATCATAAGAGCGCGATTCTACTTGTTTCTGCGCAATATCGCCAAGAGCATGAGGGCGTCGAGCAGCAGAAAGGCATGGTTTCCCCAGAGAATGTAAGGGGTCGAGCCCGAATAGCCCTGGGCGAGTCCGTCGAGCGTGCCGCGCGTGAACGGGGCGAGTTCGGACACGATATGCCCCTTTTGATCGATGATCGCGGTCATGCCGGTATTGGTCGAGCGGAGCATGGTCCGGCCGGTTTCCATGGATCGCATCTGCGCGATCTGCAAATGCTGTCGCGGTGCGATCGAGTCCCCGAACCAGGCGTCGTCGCTGACGTTGACGAGCATGGTCGCTTCCGGCAATTGCCTGATCACTTCCTCCCCGAAAACGTCTTCGTAGCAGATGTCTATGGCGAGTTTTTGTCCTGCGGAATCCATAGGCTTCTGGTCTGTCCTGCCCCTGGAAAAGTCGGACATCGGCATGTTCATGAGGTCGAGCAGCCATGAGGAAAAAGGCTTCAGCGGGAGGTATTCGCCGAAAGGCACGAGGTGGGATTTCCTGTAGGAAAGTTCCGGGGAGGATCCGAAATCGAACACGCTGTTGTAGTAAACCTTGTCCGATATCTGCTCGGGCAAGCCCACCAGGATGTCCCCCCTGTTTTTCATGCCGTGGATGCGCAGCATCTCGAGGTATTCTTCGGGCACCTCGTTCTTGAACATCGGTATCGCCGTCTCGGGGAGAATGATGAGGCGGCTGCGGCTGGACAGGGCGAGCCTCATGTAGATGTCCAGCGTGTCCGACAGCGCTTCGTCGTTCCATTTCCTGTCCTGGGGAATGTTTCCCTGGAGCAGGCTGACCGTGACGGGTTTGCCTTCCGGGCGAGTCCAATCCATTTTTTCGAGCCCGTATCCGATGGCGAAGACGATGGCGAGGGCGATCGATGCGGGCTTGATGTGCTCCTTTTTCAGGATCAGGTGAACGAGTCCTGCGCAAAAGGCCGAGACGAGAGAAATGCCGTAGACACCGAGGATCGGCGCATAGCCTGAAAGCGGGCTGTAATCCGTCTGGGCATAGCCGAAGGCGAGCCAGGGAAAGCCGGTGAAGAGCCATCCCCTCAGCCAGTCGGCCAGCGCAAGCAGCGCCGGGATGAAGAGAGTCGCCTTGGCTGTTTTCGAATCCGGAATCCTGTCCGAGATCGCGCCTGCAATGGCGAAATAGAGGGAAAGGAATGCGCAGAAGAGGCAGGTCGCCAGGATCGCAAGCGGCATCGGCATGCCGCCGAAATCGTGCAGGCTGACATACACCCAGCTGACGCCGAAGAGAAAGAAACCAAGCCCGAAGAAGAATCCTGTGCCGAAGGAATCCTTCCTGCCGTCCGACCAGAGTCGGATCAGGCCGGCAAGGGAAAGGATGGCGAGAAGGAAAAGATGGAACGGGGCGAATCCGGCGACACAGACGGCGCCCAGCAGGAAGGCGCCCATTCTTCTTTTGAAGCGCATTATTCGACGGGCTTCAGCTTTTCGACCAGCAGGGAATGGATGCGCCTGCTGTCGGCACGCAGGATCTGGATCTTGAATCCCTCGACGAGGATCTGCTCGCCGCGCTTGGGAAGCTTTCCGAACCGGCTCAGCACGAGCCCGCCTATCGTGTCGTAATGCTGGCTGCTCAAATGCGTGCCGAAGGCTTCGTTGAAGTCCGCAATCTCGGTCGCCGCCTTGACCCTGTAATGGCCAGACGAGTCGGCGATGATGTTGTCCTCCGTTTCGTCGAAATCGTATTCGTCTTCGATCTCTCCAACGATCTGCTCGAGCACGTCCTCGATGCTCACCAGCCCGGCGACGCCCCCGTATTCGTCTACCACGATGGCGATATGGTTCCTGTTGCTCCTGAAATCCTTGAGCAGCACGTTGAGACGCTTCGATTTCGGGATGAATACGGCAGGCCTCAGCATTTCCCTGACGTTGAATTCGCCGTCCGAGTAGTGGCGAAGCAGATCCTTGGCGAGCAGGATGCCGATCACGTTGTCCTTGTCGCCGTCGATGACGGGGAAACGCGAATGCGCCGTTTCGATGACGAAGGGGATGAATTTTTCGGGCGTGTCGTTGATGTCGATCACATCCATCTGCGGCCTGGGGATCATGATGTCGCGCACCTGCATTTCTGATACCTGCATGACCCCTTCGATCATGCCGAGTGCGTCTGCATCGAGCAGGTTGCGTTCGTAGGCCGAGTGCAGCAACGCGACCAGTTGCTCCCTGTCTTCGGGTTCGCGCATCAGGAGCGCGCTCAATCGATGTAGCCAGCTTGCCTTATTGGAAGGCTCGTCCATGTCCGTTTTTCGGGTTGCCCAACAATTATTCTGCCGGAACTCTGTCCGTAAAGCAAAGGATAGCTGTTATAGTAGCATGATGAGCAAAAATGCCATTCTCGAAGCCGAGCGCTGCGTCTCGTGCGGCCTCTGCCTGCAGAATTGCCCGACCTACTTGAAGACATTGTCGGAAGCCGATTCGCCCAGGGGGCGGATCGCACTGATGCGCGGCGCTGCAAAAGGGGAAATTCCGATCAATGCCCGCTTCACGGAGCACATCGACCTTTGCCTCGACTGCAGGGCATGCGAGCGGGCCTGCCCGAACCAGGTCGCATACGGTTCCATCCTGAGAGCCATGAGAAGGCCTGTGGAAGATGCCAAAAGGCGAGGCGCTCTGGAGAACCTGTTCAGACGCGCTTCGCTTTTCCTGCTGGCCCATCCGGAAAAGATGGCGGAGCTGGGGCGGCGCTATCTCGGCAGTCCGATCAGGGGGCTCCTGCCTGCCAAGCTGAAAAAATTCGATGCCATGCTGCCGGATGCGCCTGCAAAAGCGGTCAAGCCCAGCATCTATCCGGCAGTCGGGGAGAGGCGCGGGGATGTCGGCCTTTTCCTGGGCTGCGTCGCGAGAATTTCGGATTCGGTCACCTTGAGGGCATCGATCCATGTGCTCAACAGGCTGGGCTACACGGTGCATGTGCCACAAGGGCAGACTTGCTGTGGCGCGCTCCATGGGCGGTTTGGGGAAGACGAGACGCCTCTGGTCGAAATGAACAAGGCCGCTTTTTCAAAAGTCGAAAAGATAGTGTGCACTTCCTCTGCATGCACTGCCGAACTTCTCGAGCAATTCCCCGGCAGGGTTTGTGACATCAGCCGCTTCCTGGACGAGGCGGAAGGGTGGGAGAAATTGGAAATCATGCCGCTTGATGCGGAGATCGCCGTGCACGATCCCTGCTCGCTGAGGAATGCATTGAAAGGCGAGGTGCATCCCTACAGGCTTCTTGAGCGCATACCGAATGCGAAAATAGCGGCCCTTCCCGGAAACAGCCAATGCTGCGGTTCGGCAGGAAGCTATTTCCTGACGGAGCCGGCCATGGCAAACGCGCTCATGGATGATAAAATGAGATTGATCGAAGGGGTTGGCGCGGATGTGGTCGCGACATCCAATGTCGGGTGCGCCATGTCTTTCAGGGCGAGAGGCTTGAAGGCGCTGCATCCCGTTGTGCTTCTCGCCTATCAGATGGGGTTCGAATGATCGACAGGATTATCATCGGGTTCGACAAGGGACTGAGGACGCTCTTTGCGCCTGCTTCCTCATTGAGGCCGCAGCCCGGAGAAGAGCTGGTTGAAGCGGATCTGAGCACTGAGGAAAAGCGCCTGTCCGCTTCCCTGATGCGCATCAACCATACCGGCGAGATCTGCGCTCAGGCGCTTTATCAGGGCCAGGCCATGACCGCGAAAAACAGGGAGGTGGCCAAGTCGCTCGAGCAGGCTTCCTGGGAGGAGACGGAGCATCTTTCATGGACAGAGACGAGAATCAGGGAGCTTGGCGGCAGAAAGAGCCTCCTCAATCCGCTCTGGTATACGGGATCGCTCGCGATCGGCGCTGGAATCGGATTCATCGGGGACAAATGGAATCTCGGTTTTCTCGCCGAGACGGAGCGCCAGGTCGAGCGTCATTTGGCAGGACATCTCGAGCGCCTTCCGCAAAAGGATTTCAGGAGCCGCGCAGTCGTCGAGCAGATGAAATACGACGAAATCCAGCATGCGAGGATGGCGACGTCCCTGGGCGGAGTTGAACTTCCGCTCCCTGCCAAATTCATGATGAAGCTTTCTTCGAAGGTGATGACCGGGCTGACCTACTGGGTCTAGAAAGGCTTGACCACCACCAGGATCACGATGGCGGCGAGCATGAGGACCGGGAATTCGTTGAACCAGCGGTACCAGACATGACTTTTCGAGTTCCTTCCCGAAGCGAATTCCTTCAGCAATTTCCCGCAATAGAGATGGTAGGCGACAAGAAGCAGCACGAGAGTCAGCTTCGCGTGCAGCCATCCGCCCGAAAATCCGAATCCGAGCCAAAGCCAGGTGCCGAAGACAAGGGCGAGCACTCCGAGCGGGGTCATGAATCGGTAAAGCTTTCCGGCCATCTGAAGCAGCCTCGCCTTTTCCGCGTCCGATTCGGCCATGGCAAGATTGACGTAGATGCGCGGCAGGTAGAAGAGGCCTGCGAACCAGCTGACGACGAAGATGATGTGGAAAGCCTTGACCCAGAGCATGTCAATTCCTCAGATTTTCTATCACGATTTTCTTGATCTGTGTCAGCCTGCCATGGAAGAAATGACCGGTTCCCGGCAGCACGACAACGGCATGCCCTTGCGGCCTCGCCCATTCGAAAAGATCGGATAACGGGATGACGTCGTCTTCCTCGCCGTGGATGAGGAGCGGCTCGCGCACTTCGGGCACGTCGAATTTCTTCACAGCGGGGGCGACCAGCACGATTTTTTCTGCTTCGATTTGTTGCGACGCTTTTGCCTGGACGAATCCGCCGAATGAAAAACCGGAAAGCAGCAGCGGAAGGTTGCCTTCCTTTTTCTTCAGATGCTCGATCACGGCAAGCGCATCCTGTGTCTCACCCCTGCCCTCGTCGTAGGCCCCTTCGCTTTGCCCCACTCCCCTGAAATTGAATCGTACGGAAAGATAGCCGAGCTCGGAAAAGGATCTCGCCAGCGTCTGGACGACCTTGTTTTCCATGGTCCCGCCGAAAAGCGGATGGGGGTGGGCGACGAGGGCGATGCCGCGCCGCTTCTCCGGATCGTAGGCGTGCGCCTCGATTTTCCCGGCAGGTCCTTCGATTTCGAAGCGGTATTGGTCCATCAGATCTTCAGTCTCTCGACGATCTTGTTTCCGACGAGATGGGAGTCGATGATTTCGTCGATGTCTTCGACATCGACATAGGTATACCAGGTTTCTTCGGGGTAGACGACGATGACGGGACCTTCTCCGCAGCGGCCCAGGCAGCCCGCGGAGTTGATCCTGATGCTTTCATTGATGCCGAGCGCCTTGATCCTGTCCTTGGCATGGCTACGCATCGCGACCGCATCATGGTTGCTGCAGCAGTCTTCTCCGGCTTCCCTCTGGTTGGTGCAGAAGAAGACGTGTTTTTCGTAATGGCCCATGTTTTTCCAAAATAAGGACGATTATCTCATACCTTGCGGTAAATGGCGCCGAGATAGGCGAGGGCAAGATAGGGCCAGAGCCGTGCAATGAAGGATGTGGATCCGCTCAGGGTGAGGAGCTGGCCGTATTTCCAGCTGAAAAGAAACAATTCGGAGCCCGGGGAGGCGATGTTCGGCGTGAGAATCGTGAATACGATCTGGGCGAAGATGGCGAGGATCGCTACGATGGCGCGCATTTTCCTTGTGCCGTGCTTGAAGGCTGAAATCAGGGCGAGCCCCGTTCCCACTCCGGCCAATGCTTCGCGGCTTGCCCAGGCAAAAAAGACGGACGGCTTCAGAAGGAAGCCCGCCATGGCCGATTTGATGAGGGCTGCGAGAAGCAGCGTCAGCACGACAGGCATCAGCTTCGTTCGCCCTTCTTTCATCATGAGGGACAACAGGAGGCCGAAGGAAAGCAGGTTCAGGGCGACAGAAGCCGCTTCGTGAAAACTGAAGCTGTGCGGGATGAAAAGGCGCTGCAGAAGCTGTCCTTCGTCGAGAATCCAGCTTCCCATCAGGGGAAGCGAAGGATTCGTCTGGGTGAAGAGCCAGAGCGCGACGAGGGCGATGCCTGCATCCCCGGCTGCGCCTTGGATGATCCAGTCGTCGCGCCATTTCACGAGGTGAATGTCGACGAGCGGGAGCCGGTTCGCTCTCATGGCGATGATGGAACCGATCAGGCCTCCCAGGCTGTTTGCCAGCCAGTCGAGATTGGATGCGACTCTTGTCGGAAGATACATCTGGACGGATTCCATGGAAAAGCTCAGGAGGCAGCAGAGCAAAGTCGTCAGGAGGAAAGACGCAGCGCGCCTGCCGCCAAAAGCCATGGAGACAAGGAAGCCGAGCGGCACGTAGGCGGAAAGGTTGATGAGAAAATCGCCCCAGAGCACATGCTTCGGCAGCGGTATCGAAATGAATGAGATCGTCGAGATGCCTGGATCGGTCCACCCAGAAAACGGATAGAGGCTCGCGAAAACGATGACGGCTGCCCATGCTGTGCCGAGATAGGAGGCCAGTCTCGCGCCGCGTGGCATTTCAGCCCGGGCCGCGAATATGCTTGATGAGGGAAGTGGTTGATCTTTCAAACAGGAAGGGGACGGAATGGACCGCGCCCCCCCATGAGGCCACTTCTTTTGCGCCCACGATGTCCTCGACCTTCCAGTCCCCTCCCTTGACGAGGATGTCCGGTCTGCAGGCAAGAATCAGGTTCAGGGGGGTATCCTCATTGAACCATGTCACGAGATCGACGCTTTCCAGGGCTGCGATGACCGCCATGCGGTCTTCCAGCATATTGATCGGCCTGTCTTCACCCTTTCCCAGACGTCGTACCGAATCGTCGCTGTTTACGCCGACGACGAGGCTTTTTCCCAGCGATCTTGCCTGGGCGAGATAGGATGCGTGCCCCCTGTGCAGGATGTCGAAACAGCCGTTGGTGAAGACGAGGGGTCTTTGCAGAAGCGCCGCCCTTTCCGCGATTTCATCCGGGCTGCAGAGTTTGCTTTCGAATGCGGGGCGCATCAGTCTGTGTATTCGAAGAGTTCGATGACTTTCTTCACGCCGCCCGTCGTGCTCGCCAGCTGCGCTGCTGCATCGCCTTCCTTGTGGGAGACGATGCCGAGGAGGTAGACGACACCGCGCTCGGTCACGACTTTCACGACGTTGGCTGGCACGGTCTTGCTGTTCAGGAATTGCGCCTTGATTTTCGTGGTGATCAGAGCGTCGTTGCTTCTCGATCCGAGCGAGCTGTTGGGCTGGATCGCGAGTTCGTCCGAGATGGCGCGTACATTCTCGACGCTTCTTGCGATTTGTTCGACCCTGGTCTTGGCGGATTCGGAAGGCACTTCGCCGGTCAGCAGAACGCTCCTGTTGTAGCTGGTCACGTTGACGTGGGCGCTGTCCTTGAATTCGTCGCTGATGCGGTTCGCAGCCTTGAGTTCGATCGCCTCGTCGTCGATGTAGGCGCCGCTCGTGCGACGATCCGCAGCCATGAGCGCACCTGCGCCCACGCCTGTCGCGACGACAGGAAAGCAGCCTGAAAGCAGCGGGGGAAGGAGGAGTATCCAGAGCATTCTGCGCATTATTCGGCTCCCAAAAGTAGACAATCGATCGCATCGCACAGACAGTGCAGTGCAAGTATGTGGACTTCCTGAATGCGCGCCGTGCTGCTTGCCGGCACGCAGATATGGATGTCGTCCGGCCACAGGTTTTCGGATACCATGCCGCCCGAACGCCCTGTGAGCGCGATCACCCCCATTTTCTGCTCGTGCGCAGCGGCAACCGCCTCGAGAACACTCCTCGAATTGCCGCTCGTCGAGATGGCGAGAAGCAGATCTTTGGGACGGCCGAGCGCGGATACCTGCTTCGAGAAGACCTGGGAATAATCGTAGTCGTTGGCGATTGCCGTAAGCGTCGAGGAATCCGATGTCAGACAAAAGGCGGCAAGCCCGGGGCGCTCCATCTCGAAACGGTTGAGGAGCTCTGCAGCGAAATGCTGGGCATCCGAGGCCGATCCGCCGTTTCCGCATGCGAGTATCTTGCCGTCTTCCATGAGGCATTGCAGCATGCGTTCGGCTGCCGCGGCGATGGGCACGGCAAGGCTTTCCATGACGGCAAGCTTGAGTTCCGCGCTTTCCTTGAAATGGGAGGAGATTCTGTGAATCAGGTCCATGTTTGCTTTCCTGCTGTAGATGGCTTGATTTTACCTGAAACGATGGGCTCTGCCATCCTCGCGAAAGGCGCCTCTGATCCATTCGATGCTTCCTGTTCCATCGAGGAGGACTGCATCGAAGCGGCAATCCGGAATGAATGCGAAACGATTCAGGTAATGCCTTGCAGCGCTCAGAATGCGCCCCTTTTTCCTTTCCGTGATGCTGCTCGATGCGCCGCCGAAATCATCGCTCGATCGCTGCCTTACTTCGACGAAAACCAGCGTCTCGTCCTCTTTCATGACGAGGTCGATCTCTCCTGTGCGGCAGCGGTAATTTCTCTCGAGAAGCTCGAGCCCCCGGCTTTCGAGAAACGTCAGCGCCGCGGATTCCGCGTCAAACCCCTTCATTCCAAAATATCGTATAGTGTAGGGATGAAAGGTTCATTATATGTTGTCGCCACGCCGATCGGGAATCTCGGAGACATCACCCTGAGGGCGCTCGATGTGCTGAAGTCCGCCGATGTCGTGGCTGCCGAGGACACCAGGACGACATCGGTCCTGCTGAATCATTACGCCATTTCGACCCGGCTCATTTCGCTTCACAAGCACAACGAGAAGGAAAGGTGCGAAGCGATTCTCGATCTTCTCAGGGAGGGCAGGAAGGTTGCGCTGGTGAGCGACGCTGGAACGCCTGCAATTTCCGATCCGGGCGCCACGCTCGTGCAGGCGGCAAGGGATGCCGGCTTCGATGTCGTGCCCATACCGGGGGCCAATGCCGCGATCGCTGCATTGTGCGCATCCGGTCTTTCGGAGGACGGTTTTCTTTTTGCAGGTTTCCTTCCTTCGAAATCTTCAGCGCGCAAGAAAGCGCTCGATCTTCTGAAGGACACGCCGGTTTCCCTGGTTTTTTTTGAAGCGCCGCACAGGATAGTCGAGTGTGCGAAAGATCTCGCCGAAATTCTGGGCGGCGGGCGGCGCGTCGTTTTCGCGCGGGAAATCACGAAGCGTTTCGAGACGATCCATTCGTGCTTTCTTTCCGATGCGCAGGATTGGCTCGTGACCCAGGCGAGAGGGGAATTCGTCGTCGTCGTGGAAGGGGCGAAGCTTGAAAAGCAGGAAGGGCTTTCGGAAGAAGGAAAAAGGGTGCTTGAAATCCTGATCGAGAGCGTGCCGCTCACGCAGGCGGTCAAGCTCGCTTCGAAGATCACCGGGGAAGGCAGGAATGCGCTTTACGCGCATGCGCTCGTGAAGGAAAAGGGGAAAGAATGAGGCGGTTGCTGTTGTGCCTGCTGTTATTGCTGTGTACCCGTGCCGGAGCTTCGGATGCCCCACCCATGGAAATCGGGATATGGCCCTACATGAGCACCCAGGCACTGCTCACGCTCTATCACCCGCTTCAGCGCTATCTTGAAGCGCAGCTGCACAGACCGGTTCTTTTCGTCACCGCACCCGATCAGCGGGTTTTCGTCGATCGCACCCAGAATGGTGTGTATCCCTTCGTCATCACGGCGCCGCATTTTGCACGGCTGGCCCAGAAGAAAGCAGGTTACGTGCCGATGCTGAGGCCTGAGAGAAATCTGGTCCCCCTGCTTCTCGTGGAGAAGAACGGCCACGTGCATCGTCTGGAAGATCTGAAACACAGGACGGTCACGCTGCCTTCCAGGATCACCATCGTGACCATGCTCACGCTGAGGACTCTGGAGAAGCATGGCTTGCAGCCTGGGCGGGATTTTACCTTGCGTTATGCGACCTCGCACAACAGCGCAGTATTGGATGTGCTGAGAGGGGAGAGCGCAGCTACGGCGACAGCGGCAACCATCCTGGACGAGTTGCCGGCGAGCGACAAATCTGCACTCAGGGTGCTGGCGAAGACGGGCGAAGTGCCCCCGCTTTTCATCCTCGCCAATCCTTCCGTGCCGAAGGAGCAGATGGTTCAGATGAAGCGCATGATATTGGATTTCGTCCAGCATACGACCGAAGGAAGGAGTTTCATGAAAAAGGTTGCATGGCATGGACTGATCGAGCCTTCAGTTGAAGACATGAGGAGACTCGATCCCTATGTGTCCGAACTGGATGGCCTGCTCGGGTCTGCAAAATGAGTCTCCCAATGAAGTCGCTGCGCTTCAAACTGATTCTGGCCAGCATTTTTGTCGAGATCCTCATGCTTACCGTTCTTGTCTTCAACAGCGTGCGCATCATGCGCTCGGATCTGCTTTCTCAGGCCCAAATGCGTCTGTCGGAAGTCGGGCCGCTGCTCAATGCTTCGCTGGCACCCGCTCTGGCCGAGCGCGACTACGGCACGCTGGACAGTCTCCTCAATCAGGTCAGGCGGGAAAGAGGGATCAATTACCTTGTCCTGTACGACAATACGGGAAGAGTCGTGGCTTCGGTTGGGTGGGCGAGGGGCAGGCCGCTCCGTCCTCTCGATGAAAAGATCGATTTTTCGGAATCCGACGGGATCTTCGATACGGAAATTCCGGTCCAGATAGACGGCCAGGATTACGGCAGACTTAGGCTGGGCGTTTCAACCCTTTTTCTGACCGAGGCGAAGGCCGACATCATCGAGCAGAGCTTCGCCATCGCCGCACTCGAGATACTGCTATCGATTGCGCTTCTGATGGGGAGCGGATACTGGCTGACGCGCAACTTGACTCGGCTCACGCGGGCAAGCGAAGGGGTCGCGAATGGTAATTTCGACATCCAGGTGCCTGTTCGCGGGGACGACGAGATCGGAAAGCTCGCGAAAGCATTCAATACCATGACGGCTGCGGTGCGATCGAGGGTGATCGAGCTGGAAGAATCGGAAAGTCTGCAGCGCGGCTACAGGAGTGAGGCGGAAGCAGAGCGCGCAAGATTGGTTTCGCTCCTGGAAGCGATGAGCCAGGGCATTCTTTTTGTCGGATCAGACAATGCAGTGCTCTATTACAATCCCGCATTTCTGCGCATGTGGATGATTGCCGAGAGCGACGGTCTGGTGGGCAAGCCGGCCGCAGAGGTGATCCGCCGGTCGGCGAACCTGCTTTCCCAGCCGGACCATTTTTCCCGCTTTCTTCTGGACGTGACCACCACTCACGAGGTGAGCGAGAATTTCGAAATCCACATGGCCGACGGTCGGGTTATCACCCAGATCAGCTATCCTGTGCGCGATGCCGAATTTCGCTTCATTGGCAGGCTCTGGGTCTACGAGGACATCACCAAGGCGCGCCAGAGCGCGGAGCAGCTGATTTATCTCGCCGAGCGCGATTTTCTGACGGGGCTCTACAATCGCAGGCGGTTCCAGGAAGAGCTGTCGCGCTTCATTGCCACGGCAGACAGGAGAAAATCCAGGTGTGCCTTGCTGTTCTTCGATCTTGATGAATTCAAGTACGTCAACGATACCTTCGGGCACAGCGCGGGCGATGCCATGCTGATCAGAATCGCCGGCGAAGTGGGCAAGCTGGTGCGCGGCAACGAGATTTTCAGCCGCCTCGGTGGGGACGAATTCGCCATCCTGCTGGTAGACGCGGAAAGAAAGGAGATCGAGTCGCTCGCCGAGAGGATAGTGCGTGCCGTCGCCCAGATTCCGTTCCGTTTCGACGCCCAGAATCTTCGCCTCACCGCCAGCGTGGGCGTTGCACTCTACCCCGATCATGCTTCCACGGCGGAGGAACTCGTCGGCCATGCCGACGCAGCCATGTATCAGGCCAAGGGCGTCGGGAAAAACACATGGCGCATTTACAGGGCCGATATCGACCCTTCGCAGGCCATGGTGAACCGACTCTCCTGGAACGACAGGATAAGCCGCGCCCTGGAGAAAGAGCTGCTCGTGCTGCACTTCCAGGGGGTTTACAGTTGCGGCGGGAATGAACTTTCCCATCTCGAGGTTCTGGTGCGCATGCACGACGACGAGGCGCCCGGCGGCATCATCATGCCTGGCCATTTCATTCCATTTGCCGAAAAGAGCGGCAAGATCATTGACATAGACCGCTGGGTGATCAGGGAAAGCATCGCGCTGCTTTCGCGCTTTCCGGACATGCCCCCGCTTGCCGTCAACATTTCCGGGCGCTCTTTCGACGAGCCTAGCCTGCCCCATTACATTGCGGAAATGCTTGTGAATCAGGGTGTCGATCCGAAGCGCCTGATGGTGGAGCTCACGGAAACATCTGCCGTCACGGATCTGCACGATGCCCAGCGTTTCATAGAAGCGCTGAAGAAAACCGGCTGCATGGTATGCCTGGACGATTTCGGCACGGGATTTTCATCGTTTGCCTATCTCAAGCATTTGAATGCCGATATACTGAAGATCGATGGCCTGTTCATACGGGATCTGCCCAACAACCGGGACAACCAGATTTTCGTCAAGGCCATCGTGGATGTCGCGCGCGGCTTGCACAAGACGACAGTGGCCGAATTCGTCGAGGACGGCGAAACCCTCGACATGCTGAAGCGCTTCGGCGTGGATTTGGTGCAGGGCTATTTCCTCGACATCCCCAGGGCCGATCATCCCGCGCTGCCCAGCTGAACAATCAGAAGTGACGCCATGCGAGGAGGGCTGCGAGCAGCAGGGCGATCAGAAGGATCAGGCGGTTCTTGGTCCGCTGCTCCCTTACCAGACTCTGGAGCGCTGCCTCGATGGGTTCCAGCCTGTTGTCGGCAAGCGCACGGTGAATGAGCCTCGGAATCTGGGGAAGCGTTCCACCCCAGTTGGGCGCTTCGATTTTCAATGCATTGACGAAGCCTCGCCATCCGACTTGGTCCGACATCCAGCGTTCGAGGAAAGGCTTCGCCGTTTTCCAGAGATCGAGATCGGGGTCTAGCTGTCTGCCGAGCCCCTCGATGTTGAGCAGGGTCTTCTGCAGCAGGACGAGCTGGGGCTGGATCTCGACGTTGAAACGGCGTGAGGTCTGGAAAAGGGAGAGCAGCACCTTTCCGAACGATATCTCCTTGAGCGGCCTGTCGAAGATCGGTTCGCAGACGGCGCGTATGGCCGCCTCGAATTCGTCGACTCTCGTATTTTTGGGAGCCCATCCCGCATCGATGTGGGCCTGCGCGACCCGCCTGTAGTCGCGTTGGAAGAAAGCGAGGAAATTCTGGGCGAGATAGTTCTTGTCCACGTCGGTGAGCGTGCCCATGATGCCGAAGTCGAGCGCGATATACTGTCCGCCATTCGAAACGAAAATGTTTCCGGGATGCATGTCGGCATGGAAGAAGCCGTCCCTGAAAACCTGGGTGAAGAAGATTTCGACGCCCATGCTTGCGAGCTTGGGGATGTCGATTTCGAGCTTGCGAAGGGTGTCGATCTGACTGATCGGCGTTCCACTCATGCGTTCCATCACCATCACCGAAGTGGTGCAGTAGTCCCAATACACTTCAGGCACGATGAGCAGAGGCGAACCCGCGAAATTCCGTCTCAGCTGACTTGCGCTCGCCGCTTCTCGCATGAGGTCGAGTTCGTCGTAGAGATGCTTCGAGAATTCTGCGACGACCTCTCTCGGCTTGAGCCGCTTTCCGTCCGCCCAGATTTTCTCGATGAGACCGGCCGCGATGTCCATCAGCGCGATGTCGTTCGCGATGATCCCGAGCATGCCCGGGCGCAATATCTTGACGGCGACTTCGCGTCCGCCGGGCAGGGTTGCGAAATGCACCTGGGCGATCGATGCGCTTGCAACAGGCACGGGATCGAAGGACTCGAAGACCTTGTCCCAGGGCCTGCCGTATGCCCTTTCGATTTCGGCAAGCGCAAGTTCGGACGAAAAAGGGGGGACCTTGTCCTGGAGAAGCGCGAGTTCGTCGGCGATGTCCTGAGGCAGGAGATCGCGCCGCGTAGACAATGCCTGGCCGAACTTGACGAATATCGGACCCAGGCGCTCGAGCGCCTGCCTCAGCCTCACAGCCCTCGGCGTATCGAGGCGCCTGAAGAAGAAGACCCTGTTGACGAATTTCTTGATACGGGTGGCTTCGGGATGGGCGAGGGCGAATTCGTCCAGCCCGAAGATGAAGCCGATGCGGAATATTTTCAGTAGGCGGAGGAGCTTCAAGTCCTGCCTTCCAGCTTCGAGATGCGTTTTTCCAGGCGCTCGATGTCGTCCCTGGTTTCGTCCACCTCATGGAGGTGCCTGGAAATGTCGTCTTTTCTTGCGAGAATCGGCTGCTCCTCGGTCCAGTATTCCGCGAAATTGCCGAAAAGGCGCAGCGCCGCCTCTTTCTGCCAGGAGAGGAGCGAGGTTGCCGCAGTGGCAATCCGGTGCGCGAGCACGTCGCCGGTGAATCTGGAGAGGTCTTCCTCGGCATCCCATTTGAGATTCCTGAAGAGGAAACCGAGGCTCTTGGCGAATTCGATGTCGCCTGTCATGTCGATTTCGGCCATCTCGCCGTTCATTGTCCTGAAGAGCGCGGAAGGCGTCATCCTGATGCGCGTATCGGGAATCTCTTCCGTCCCGCAAAGCGTGCCGTCAGGAAGCACCCGGATGTCGAGGTCGAAGGGAGGAAGGGAAAGCCTGGCCGATTTCCCGGCATGCTTCGCAAGTCCCTCCCTTGCCCAGGATTCGGAAGAGAGCAGGTGGTTGATGGCCGAAATCGCGGGGTTCAGCATTCAGAATTTGTAGCCCACATGCAGTGCGACGACGCCGGCGCTCAGATTGTAATAGTCGACGCGCTCGAAGCCAGCCCCTTCCATCATCGCCTTCAGTTCTTCCTGGGAAGGGTGCATCCTGATCGATTCGGCGAGATAGCGGTAGCTTTCGGCATCGTTCGTGACGAGCTTGCCCATGAAGGGCAGCATCTTGAAGGAATACAGGTCGTAAGCGCGTTGCAGGGGTTTCCAGACCTTGGAGAATTCCAGCACCATGAGCTTGCCGCCAGGCCTCAGCACGCGCAGCATTTCCTTCAATGCCTGATCCTTGTGTGTCATGTTCCTGAGACCGAATGCTACGGTAATGCAGTCGAAATAGCCGGATGAGAACGGCAGCTTCTCCGCGTCGCATTGCACGGCTTCGATCCTGTAGCCATGGTCGAGCATGCGGTCCCGCCCCCGCGATAGCATCGAATTGTTGATGTCCGTGAGGAGAACTCGCCCTTCCTTGCCGACCTTCTCTGCGAATTTCAGGCTGAGATCGCCGGTTCCGCCTGCGATGTCGAGCACCCTGGATCCCTTCGTGACGCCGGAGAGCGATATGGTCATGCTTTTCCATACGCGGTGCAGACCTGCCGACATCAGATCGTTCATCAGATCGTAGCGGCTTGCCACGGAATCGAAAACTTCGGCGACCTTGCCCGCTTTCTCTTCTTCGGCCACCGTTTTGAAGCCGAAATGGGTAGTCTTGTCCATTCAAGCCTCTCTGCGCTTGCCGGCGGCGGCAAGCTTTTCGAGGTAATCTGCCCAGAGATTTTCCTGGTTGATTCCATATTCGTGAAACAGGTCCCATGAATAGATGCCGGTGTCATGGCCGTCCGAGAAAGTGATCTGCAGGCCGTAGCGTCCGACAGGCTCCATGTTGTCGATTTCGACATCCTTTTTCCCTGTCTGGAGCACTTCCTGTCCGGGGCCGTGCCCGCGCACTTCGGCGGAAGGGGAATAGACCCTCAAAAACTCGAAGGGGAAGGAAAATGTCTTGCCGTCCGAAAACGAAATCT
>JAJZPK010000033.1:8685-16009 GCA_021811205.1 Pseudomonadota bacterium | reverse complement strand
GGAGCGGTGCGCCGATGCTTGCCGCAAGATAGGCTATCGCGGCGCAGGAACATTCGAATTCCTTTACGAAAACGACGAATTCTATTTCATCGAGATGAACACGCGCGTTCAGGTCGAGCATCCCGTAACCGAGATGATCACCGGCATCGATATCGTCCAGGAGCAAATCCGCATCGCTGCAAACGAGAAACTCTCATTCAGGCAGCGTGACATCCAGTTCAGGGGGCATGCGATCGAATGCAGGATCAATGCGGAGCATCCTTTCAAGCTCACGCCTTCCCCGGGGAGAATCACTGCCTATCATGTGCCAGGCGGGCCGGGCATCAGGGTGGATTCGCATGTCTTCAACAATTATTTCGTTCCACCGCATTACGACTCGATGATCGGCAAGGTGATCGCCTACGGCGAGACTCGTGAGCAGGCTTTCGCCAGGATGCGCAGCGCGCTTTCCGAAATGGTTGTCGAAGGAATCGATACGAACATTCCGCTGCATCGTCAGCTTCTCCAGGATGCCGCTTTCATCAGCGGGGGAACCAGCATCCATTACCTTGAGCAGAAGCTGGCGAGTCTTGCTCCTCCGGAATGAGCTGGCTGTCGATCACCGCGGAAATCGGTGCGCGTGATGCGGAATCGTTCAGCGATGCGCTTCTCGCGATCGGCGCGATTTCGGTCGACATCCACGATCCCAAGGCAGGAACTGAAGAAGAGCGCCCGATCTTCAACGAGCCAGGCGAGAACGGGGACAGAATTTGGGATTGGACCAGGGTCACCGCGCTTTTCAATGAGGGGATCGATCCTGCCGAGAAGGTGAAATCTGCGGCAGGTTGTGCGGGACTCGATCATGTGCCTGACTATGCCACGGGCGTAGTGCACGAACAGGACTGGGTCAGGTTGACGCAATCGCAGTTCCCCCCGATCAGGATTTCCGGCCGCCTTTGGATCACGCCGACCTGGCACGAACGTCCTGATCCGGATGCGATCAGCATCGTCCTCGACCCGGGGCTTGCCTTCGGAACAGGCAGCCATCCTACCACCAGACTTTGTCTTGAATGGCTCGAAGTCAACCTGGAAGGCGGGGAGACTGTGCTCGATTACGGATGCGGCTCTGGAATACTCGGCATCGCGGCATTGAAGCTCGGTGCGTCCCTCGCCGTCGGCGTCGACGTCGATCCGCAGGCGATCGCCTCGGGCAGCCAGAATGCGCAGCAGAACCATGTCGGCATGCGTTTCTTTATGCCTGACGAGGCCCCGCGGGCAAGCTATGACATTGTTGTCGCGAACATACTGACCAACCCGTTGAAGCTGCTCGCCCCTCTGCTCGCCGAATGCTCGAGGAGCAGGATCGTGCTTTCGGGCATCCTCGAACGCCAGGCTGAGGAGGTGCTGCACATCTATGAGCGATGGTTTGACATGGAGGAACCTGTCTTTTCTGAAGGATGGGCGCGCCTTGCGGGGAAAAAGCGCACATAGGAGCTGGAAATGAGCATGGTGACCCGTTGCCCGCATTGCGCGACTGCCTTCAGGATCACGTCAGGTGCCCTGAAAGCGCACCAAGGGCTCGTGAGATGCGGACACTGCTCCGAAGTGTTCAACGCATTCGACACCCTGTCCACGCTGCACGATGCCCCTGCGCGTTCGATTCCGGAAGCGGAAATCACCGAACTGCTTGAGGTGCCTGAAGAACTGCCGGTGCCCCCCGAACCAGTCTCACTTCAGGAGGATGCACTCCAGGTTCTGGCTGAAGAAGAGCAGATCATGCCGGAAGCGTCTGCTCATGAGGTGGCCGAAGCATATTCTCCTGGCGATATTGAGGAGCCCGTCAAGGAAGAAGAGGGCTTGGGGGAGTTTTTTGTCGGAGGAAAGCCCGGCAGGTTCGGGTGGTTGTGGAGCCTGGGCGCCGTGTTGCTTCTGATCTCGATGCTTGCCCAGTCGGTCTATTATTGGCGCATGGAGCTGAGTACTGCCATGCCGGGCTTGAGACCTGCGCTTGTTGCCTACTGCGCCATGCTGGATTGCACCATCCCCCTGCCCAGAAAGACGGATCTCATCGGCATAGAATCTTCCAGTCTGCAGGCTGAGCCTGCGCGCGTTGGTGTGCTCGATCTTCATGCCTCGATCAGGAACAGTGCGCCTTTTGCCCAGGCCTATCCGCTGATCGAACTGACCCTGACAGATGCCCAGGATACGCCATTGGCGAGAAGGATATTCTGGCCTCGTGATTACCTGCCGCCTGATTCGAAAATGGGGGAAGGCATTCCTGCCAACGGCGCGGCGAGTGCAAGGCTTTATCTGGATACGGGCTCCCTCCTGCCGAGCGGTTACCGGTTGTATCTGTTCTATCCTTGATCCATCAGCATTTCCGAGAACCATTCGACCTTGTTGATCGCTTTTTTCGGATGGGTTCCAGAGTTGCAAGCATTCCGGCGCTCGGGTATAGTGCCTTCAGCCATACAATGCATCAGCAGGAGAGTGTGCCAAGTGCACCGCCGAAGGCGCAACCGCCCGGAATCGCTCAGGCCGAAGAACCGCTGAAGGCAGGCTATTCTGGAGAGCGCTGATCATCAGCCACCGAAGGGGCACGCAGGTATCCTGCAATCTCTCAGGTATAAGGGACAGAAGGGTGAAGCTCATATGGGCTTCGCCTTTTTCATTTTCTGGGGATGCCATGCTCAAAAGAACACCGCTTTACCGTGCCCATGCCGCCATGGGTGCCAAGCTAGTCGATTTCGGCGGATGGGAAATGCCGCTCCATTACGGTTCTCAAGTCGACGAGCATCACAAGGTCAGGAACGACTGCGGCATGTTCGACGTGTCCCACATGCAGGTACTCGATCTCAGAGGGAAGGATTGCAGGAGCTTCCTCAGGCACCTGGTCGCAAACAACGTCGACAAGCTGAAAGAATCCGGAAAGGCGCTTTATTCGGCCATGTTGAATCAAGACGGCGGTGTTGTCGACGACCTGATCATCTATTACATGGATGAATCCTGGTTCAGGATCGTGGTCAATGCGGGAACTGCGGAAAAGGATATCGCCTGGATGCGGGAGAAGGCGGCGGGTCATGCCGTCGACATCGCAATCAGGTCGGATCTGGCCATGATCGCTGTGCAGGGGCCGAATGCGAGGGAGAAGCTGTGGCAGGCAATCCCGGGCTCGAAGGAGGCGACCGAATCCCTCAAGCCGTTCTATGCAGCACAATACGGCTCGTATTTCATCGCGAGAACCGGCTATACGGGAGAAGACGGCTTCGAGGTCATGCTGCCTGCGGATGACGCCGAAAATCTCTGGAACGCTTTGAGTGCCCAGGGAGTTGCGCCGATCGGGCTCGGCGCGCGCGACACGCTGCGGCTGGAAGCGGGCATGAACCTGTACGGGCAGGACATGGACGAGCAGACGAACCCATTGGAATCCGGGCTCGGCTGGACTGTCGACCTCAAGAGCGAGCGCGATTTCATTGGCAGGGATGCTCTCCTCTCCAGGCCGGTGAAATTCCAGCTTGCCGGGCTGCTTCTGGTCGACCGTGGGGTGCTGAGAAGCCATCAACCGGTTTCGACAATCTATGGGGATGGCGAAATCACCAGCGGCACTTTTTCCCCCACGCTGGGCCAGTCCATCGCGCTTGCCAGGATACCCAAAGAAATTATGCCTGGAGATGAGGTCCAGGTTGCGGTGCGCGACAAGCGACTGCGCGCCAAGGTCGTGAAATATCCTTTTGCCAGGAACGGCAAGTCACTGATATGAATGGAGGAAACATGGATGCAAACCTGAAATACACGTCCTCGCACGAATGGGCAAGGCTTGAGGCGGATGGCACGGTGACCGTCGGCATCACGGATCATGCGCAGAGCCTGCTGGGCGACATGGTCTACGTGGAAAATCCGGAAATCGGCCGCAAGGTCGCCAAGGGGGAAGAATGCGCAGTGGTTGAATCGGTCAAGGCTGCCTCCGACGTTTATGCGCCAATCTCAGGTGAAATTGTCGATAAGAATGAAGAACTCGATGGATCTCCTGAGAAAATCAACGAAGATGCGTTTTCTGCATGGCTATTCAGGATGAAGCCGGACAATGCTTCCGACCTCGATTCGCTGCTCGATTCGGCAGCTTACCAGGCAGTCGTGGATAGCGAGGCGCACTGATTCATGGATTCATTTGCAAAACGCCACAACGGCTCTTCCGAGCGTGAAATTCGGGAGATGCTGGACAGAATCGGGGCGCCTTCTCTCGATGCCCTGATCGAAGAGACAGTGCCGTCCGCGATCAGGCTGAAGAAAAAGCTCGGCCTGTCCGATGGCCTGTCCGAATACGCCTATCTTGCCCATCTTCGCGGCATTGCTTCGAAGAACAAGCTTTACAGAAGCTATATCGGTCTCGGCTATTACGGTACCATTCTGCCCCCCGTGATCCAGCGCAACATTCTGGAAAATCCGGGCTGGTATACCGCATATACGCCTTATCAGGCAGAGATCGCCCAGGGGCGCCTGGAAGCGCTGCTCAATTTTCAGACCATGGTGACGAGCCTGACTGGAATGGAAATCGCCAATGCGTCTTTGCTTGACGAAGCGACCGCTGCGGCAGAGGCGATGGTCATGCTGCACGGTCTGCGCCCCAGAGAGTCGCAGAACAAGAACCGGTTTTTCGTTTCGAACGATTGCTTTCCGCAGATCATCGATCTGTTGAGCACGCGCGCCGAGCCGCTCGGCATAGAGCTGGTGATTGGCGACTTCGGATCGGTTGAACTGGACGAAGGCATGTACGGCGCGCTGCTGCAGTACCCGGCCGCAAGCGGCGCAGTGCACGATTATGCCGATTTCGTATCAAAGGCAAAGGAGCGCGGCATGACCATCGCGGTCGCGGCCGACATCCTGAGTCTTGTCCTGCTCCCTCCCCCTGGAGAATGGGGGGCTGACGTGGTATTCGGCTCGTCGCAGCGCTTCGGCGTGCCGATGGGTTACGGCGGTCCGCATGCCGCCTATTTTGCCTGCAGGGATGCCTACAAACGCGCCATGCCGGGTCGTATCATCGGCGTATCCGTCGATTCGGCGGGCGATCCCGCGCTGCGCATGGCTTTGCAGACGAGAGAGCAGCATATCAGACGCGAGAAGGCCACTTCCAACATTTGCACGGCGCAGGCATTGCTGGCCATCATGGCCGGCATGTATGCCGTCTATCATGGCGAAGAAGGACTGAAGTTGATCGCGAAAAAGGTCCATCTTGGCGCATCCTTGCTTGCCGATGAATTGAAGAAGATGGGGTTCAGGCTTGCCCACGAGCGCTTTTTCGATACGTTGAGGGTGATTGGTGCCGACAATGCCAAGCTCCGTGTTTTGGCAGAAGCTCAGGAGATCAACTTTCATTACGGCAGCGATCATGTGGGCATCTCCATCGATGAGACGGTAACTGTCGCTGATCTGAATGCCATTCTCTCGATATTCGCGCAAGCTTCGGGAGAAACTGCGTCGGTGATCAGCGACGCGCAGCTGGATCGTGCGATGATGCGAATCGATGCAAGAAAATCGTCGATTCTCGACCATCCTGTCTTCAGTTCGCATCGTTCCGAGACGCTGATGATGCGCTACATCAAGAAACTCGAGAACCGCGATCTTTCGCTCACCCATTCGATGATCCCGTTGGGTTCGTGCACGATGAAGCTGAATGCGGCATCCGAGCTTCTTCCGATTTCATGGCCCGAATTCGCCAACCTGCATCCTTTCGTGCCCAAGGAACAGGCCGAAGGCTACCGTAAGGTGATTGCCGAACTCGATGCCGATCTTTCCGAAATCACCGGCTTTGCGAAGATGAGCTTCCAGCCCAACAGCGGCGCCCAGGGCGAATACGCAGGACTGCTCGTCATCCAGGCATACCATCGCTCAAGAGGCGAAGGGCACCGCAAGGTTGCGCTCATACCCTCGTCCGCGCACGGCACCAATCCGGCCAGCGCTGCGATGTGCGGCATGGAGATTGTCGTGGTGAAATGCGACAGGCAGGGCAACATCGATCTCATCGATTTGCGCGAAAAGGCCGAATTGCACAGGGAAAGACTTTCCTGCCTGATGGTGACCTATCCCAGCACGCATGGCGTGTACGAGGAATCCATCATGGACGTCATCCGCATTGTGCATGAGAACGGCGGCCAGGTTTATATGGACGGCGCGAACATGAACGCACAGGTCGGGCTCACCAGCCCCGGAAGCATAGGGGCTGACGTCTGCCATCTCAATCTGCACAAGACGTTCGCCATTCCGCACGGCGGAGGCGGCCCGGGAATGGGGCCGATCGGCGTTGCCGCGCATCTTGCGCCCTTCCTGCCGCGTCATCCCTTGGTCGAGACGGGGGGGGAGCAGGGCATTCATGCGGTATCCGCAGCCCCCTACGGCAGTGCGCTGATCCTTTTGATCTCCTACGGCTACATCAAGATGATGGGTGGAGAAGGGCTCGCCCAAGCCACGAAAATGGCAATTCTCAATGCAAACTACATCAAGGAATCGCTGAAGGACCATTATGCGACCCTCTATACAGGCAGGAATGGCCGCTGCGCTCACGAGATGATCCTGAGCTGCGCTGAATTCAAGCGTGATGCGGGAATCGAGGTGGCCGACATCGCGAAGAGGCTGATGGATTACGGTTTTCATGCCCCGACCACTTCTTTTCCGGTGGTCGATACGCTGATGGTCGAGCCGACCGAGAGCGAATCCAAGGCGGAACTTGACCGGTTTTGCGAGGCGATGATCGCCATCCGGGAAGAGATCGACGAGATCGTTTCCGGGCGCGCGGACAGGCACGACAACATCCTCAAGAATGCGCCGCATACCGCGAAAGCCGTCGTTTCGGGCGAATGGAGCCGGAGCTACAGCAGAGAAAAGGCTGCTTTTCCGCTTCCATGGGTGTTCGGCAACAAGTTCTGGCCTTCGGTCCGCCGCGTGGACAACGTGTATGGGGACAAGAACCTGATCTGTTCATGCCCGCCTATCGAGGATTATCTTTGACTGGGGCGTGTTGGCGCCCTAGAGGCGCCTTGTCAGCTTCCTGACTTGCTTGGCTTCGAAATGCTTCAGGGCAACATACATGCCCCAGCCCAGGAAGCCCATCGCAACGACAAAAGCGCCATAGGAAATGGGCCAGGGGATGCCGTGCGTCATCATCGAAAATTCGGACATCCCCCCTATACCTGCCAGGATGTTCATCGGCATGAAGACTACGCCGAAGAAGGTCAACTGGTTCACTCGCTTGTTCTGGTTGATGTTGATGAAACCTATTGTTGCATCCATCAGAAAGTTGATCTTGTCGAATAGAAAAGCCGTATGGCTGTTGAGAGACTCGATATTGCGC
>JAJZPK010000033.1:0-8675 GCA_021811205.1 Pseudomonadota bacterium | reverse complement strand
GCTGATTGAGGGAAAGCACCCTGATCTGCATGAGGAAGATCAGCGCTCGCTGTGTATCCAGGATGTCGCTGCGTATCCTGCCGTTCAAATCCTCTTCTTCGCCAATGCTTGAAAGCACGCTTGCCGCCTCCTTGTCCGGCATGCCTTCGTTCAACACCTGTTTGCTGACCTTGTTGAGAATCTTGTAAATGTTTTCGAGGGAATCGGCCGAATATTCGACATCGGCACCGAACAAGTCCAGAAGCAGGTCGAAACAATCGGATACATAGCCTATCCGTGTACGCATGCGCCTGCGCTGTAGCCTGAACACGGGCAGTTCCTCGTTCCTTTGGGAGAACAGGATGCCTTCGTGCAAAACGAAGGCAACGGGCACGCTGCGCGACTCGCCTTCCTTGTTCAACAGGAAGTTGGCGCGAAGGTGAATTTCATCGTTTTCTTCGACATGAAAACGCGAGCTGACTTCAAGGTCGATTGCATCTCCGGGGTCGGGCAGGGAAACCTTGAAATGCTCGCCAACGTAGGCGCGTTGCGCTGCACTGGCATTGAGCAGATCGATCCATATGGGTTTGATGCCTTCCAGGTTCTTTCTCGCCAGTATTTCTGTTTGGTGGAGCTTTCCGTCGACCAGGGTGAATGCACTGATCTGGCTTTCCCTGAAGTCGGGTTCGACGCTGCCTGCAAGTTTTTCCCTCAGCGTATCGGAGACTTCCCACAGAATGTCGTTTTCCCTGTCTTCCGGGATGATCGTCCAGACGAGGAGCGCGTCATCGATGGGCAATGTTTCGAGAATGTTGCCGACTTCATTCGCTGACAATTTCGCCATCAGCTCTTCGAGCGCCACCAGATGCTGCCGGTGCACCAGGGTTTCGACGACATCCTTGCGGGGCTGCGACTGATTCTGCACCATGCTTTCGACCAGCTTGTGCTTGTTGAGCAATTCCTTGGCTGTTTCAAGAGACATTTTGCCTTCCTTCGTGTCCCCTCGTTTTTCGAGATATGCCTGGTCACCTCAAGGCGCGGGGTTCGGGTATCTTAAATGGATGGAATCAATTCGTTTCAGGATTTCATCATCCAGAGCGACGTGGATGCTGTCAATATTCTCTTTCAGTTGCGCCATGGATGTTGCGCCCACGATGGTCGAAGTCACGAATCTTCTGCTCCTTGCGAAGGCGAGCGCAAGCTGGGCGGGCGTGATCCCGATCTCGTTTGCAAGAACACGATAGGCGGCAACGGCATCGTCCACGTTCAGCTTGTGATAGCGCTGACCGAATTGGGGGAAAAGGGTGAGCCTTCCTTGTCCGCCCTCCAGGTATTTTCCGGTCAGGATGCCGAATCCGAGCGGGCTGTAGGCGAGCAGTCCGATGTTTTCCCTGTGGCTGATTTCTGAAAGTCCGTATTCGAATGTCCTGTTGATGAGGTTGAAAGCGTTCTGGATGGAGACGGGCCTTGGCAGGCCGTGCATTTCAGAGAGCTTCAGGAATTCGCACAATCCCCACGGTGTTTCATTGCTGAGTCCGACATGGCGGATTTTTCCCGATTTGACCAAGTCCGCCAGGGTTTCCAGTTGTTCCAGAATCGGAATGGTGACGCGCTCAAGCGACGAATCGTAAAAGCTCTGCCCGAAAATGGGCACGTTCCTGTCCGGCCAGTGGATCTGGTATAGGTCGACATAATCGGTCTGGAGCCTTCTCAGGCTGCCTTCCAGCGCCTCGACGATGTTCTGCCTGTCTAGCGACTTCGGCCCGCCACGAATCCACGAAAATCCTCTTGCAGGTCCTGCAACCTTGGTCGCAACGATCAGATTTTCCCGCTTCTGGTGCTTCAGCCACTGCCCGACATATTCCTCGGTCATTCCCTGCGTTTCCGTCCTGCCCGGGACTGGATACATTTCGGCCGTGTCTATGAAATTGATGCCGCAGGAGACGGCATGGTCGAGTTGCTCCATCGCATCATGGAGGCTGTTCTGCTCGCCGAATGTCATCGTTCCGAGGCAGAGTTCGGAAACTTTCATGTTTCCGAGTGCATTGTATTTCATATCATGCCTTTCTCAGGAGATCGACTCTTATGGGCATGAGGAAATCGACACCCTTTTCCGTCATGTGCCTTGCGAATTTCTCTCTGACCTGCTCCAGAAGCTCGCGAGAAAGGACATGGTTCGTATGCGTCACCTTGATGATCTTGTTTTCGAAATCATGGAAATCGTCGAAATGCATGGGTGTCCTGAAGAATTCCTGTCTGGCGAGCTCGAATTGCTTCGATGCGACTGCGCGTTTCACGGCGTCGAAGGCAGCTTGCCTGACGGTTTTCTCGTCGTGGAAGAGCCTCAATATCTCGTTGAAATCCCCCGCATATACGGGCTCCGAAATATAGGCGTATCCACCTGGCTTCAGCACCCTGTGAATTTCCTGGAATGCCTTGTCCATGAATTCCGTCGGGACATGGTGGAGCGACTTGAACATCACGACGATGTCGAAATGCCCATCGGGAGCAGGAATCGCTTCGGCCCCGCCCCGCTCGAAGACGACATTGGAAAGATCGCTGATTTTCCTGTTTGCTTCGAGCTGAATCTCGTCGACCTCGAGCGCCAGGATGGTTTTCGCTTTTTCGGAGAGCATGCGGGTTTTTTCTGCCTTTCCGCAGCCCAGTTCGAGCATGTGCGCGCCGCTCAGCGGCAGCTTTCCGAAAATGTCCTGTTCGTCGCAAATGGGGCCGCTATTGGCCGAAGAAATCTGCATAAATGCTCCAGTTGACAGTTGAAATTGGTGCAAGCCGGAAGGCTGCATCACCGTTTTTCATGATGGATCAAGGCATGAGACTCACCGTATTTCACGCATTGCAGCAGCGAGCTTCTCTGCGGGCTTGAAGGGTCAAGCTCCAGTGTGCATTCGCATTTGCAGGCCGAGGCGCTGAAGCACGCCGAAAGATGCTTGCCGTTGCATTCATGCTGCAGCTTTTCGCAGCGCATATTGCAGACATGTGCGATGCGCTGGATTTTCTGCTGCTCGAGCATCAGCTTCTTCTTGTCTACGATTTTTTGCGAAGCAACTCCCCAGGCCATCATTGCGCATCCCGCGACAAATGCAAGACTGATGATCCATTTCATCCAGAATACTCTGCGCGTGCCCTTCTTTTCCGCCTTGAATCTCAGCAGGCCCTTCTTTTCCGAGTTCGCATGCAATCTGTCGCAGGCATCGATACATTCGCCGCAATCCACGCAGGTGTCGGTGATCCTGATGTTTGTCGGGTCGATGTCGGTGATGCAGATCGTCGAGCAGTAATTGCATTTTTCACACTCGGCCGAACGGGAAGAATCATAGCTGACGCGCAGCGCATCCTTGCTTCTGAATAGCCTGAGACCGACGCGATAGAGACAGGGATAATCGCAATAGAGGTAGCGCACGGTTGCGATGTCTATGAATATCAGGAATGCCGTGATCAGGTACATCACGATCATGCTGGGCTGCCTGTTCTCGCCAGTGAGGAAAGCCCACATGTCGCTGCGCGTATAAAAAAACATCAGAAAGAAAAAGGCCAGGACTGCGGATGCCGCGATGAAACTCAATCCAAGGATGAGCCAGTTGACAGGCTTGTTCTTTGATGCGGCGACGACCAGGCCTTGTCCGCCAACCCGCACATCGGCCCGCTTGCCCAGGAGTTTGTGGGTCATCCCATTCGCCATTTCCGAAAACAGGTTTTGCGGGCAAGCCCATCCGCAGAATACCGATCCCACAGTCATGTAGGTGAGGATCGGGGCAGTGGCTATCACGATGGAGAGGCCGAAAAGAAAGGGGTAATTCGACCACTCCACTTGACGATCAAGCAGGAAGAAGCTCGCTGAGGCAAAATCGATGCGGAACAGGCCCAGCGTCGGGACCAGCATGATCAGGATCAGCATGGCGAATTGCGTCGCTCTTCTTTTCCAGTGGTATTTCGCTTTGTTGATATTCACCATGCCCGATAGTTTAACGCGTGTTCAAATACGATGTGTAGCGTCTGAATTGTTGAAGAATGTAGGGTTGAAATCAATTGCAGCACGAAGGTTCCCTTAAAATCATTTCAACTGATTGCCGCATTTCAATAATTCCTGTCTGGCAATGAATGCAAGCCATTAGCCAATTCGATCATGAAGTCTGTAGTTTTTTTGATATGCATGGGATACTGACATGCATCAGACGATTCGGTTCGCGAGGGAATATGGGATTTGACGATACGTACAGGATGAGCGCGCACGCCGTCATTGTCGACGACGAGGGGCGGGTGCTCATGCTCAAGGCAACTTACGGCAATTTCAGTTGGGGCTTTCCGGGCGGCGCGCTCGATCCGGGCGAGACGGTTCACGAGGCCTTGCGCCGCGAATGCATGGAGGAACTGGGCTGCAGCGTGAATATCCTCTATCTGAGCGGCATTTACCATCACCCGAGGATGAATTCCCATGCCCTGATCTTTCGCTGCACGCTCGCGGAAAACGCTCAGATCATCCTGAGCGAAGAGCATTCCGAATGGCAATACATGGCGGTAGAGGAAATGAGCGAAAGCCAGAAGAAAAGAGTCGGTGACTGTCTTTCCTTTTCCGGAGAGGTGGCGAGCAGGACGTTCCCCTGAAAATCATGTTGACATTGCGGAACGTGAAATTAGAATTGTATGGTGATGTCTGATTGCTACGGTCATCGATGAGCATACTTTCCGTTTCGTCGCAAAGCGCAAACAGCGCCCTCATGATTGCCCAGCAGAAAGTGCGGGGGGACAGGGCGCAGGTGCAGAACGACCAGGATCAGCTGAAGCAGGACCAGGCCGTGCTCAATCGGGACACCGCAAACCTGTCGAGCGTTCGTCAGAAGTCCAGGAGTGCGCAGCAGAACCTCGGGAATCTTGCGCAGCAATTGGGGCAGAACAGCCTGGATCAGAACGCCAAGGCGGTGCAATCATCCGCTGCAGCCGCAACGCCCACCCAAACCGCTTCTTCCCAGACGACGCCACAGCCTTCACAGGGCCAGAGCGCCGGAACGATCATCAATACCTACGCTTGAATCTTCAGGGGAGGAAAGCCAGCACGCTCCTCTGCGTGGTGTTGTACATGTTGATCGCATAGGTGGTGGCCTGCTGCCTGATGTTGCTTTGCGCGAGGGTGGAGGCGGCGGAAGCGTAGTTGGTATCGCTTAGCGCGCCGTTCGATGCCGATGAGCTATTGTATGAAGTGCCCTGGACGGACTGGGCGATATTGAGCCCGTTTTGCGCTGCGCCAAGGGTTGAGCCAGCCGAGCTGACCGCCTCCAGCGCCTTGCTGATTGCGTTGAGGGCGGAGGATTGGCCGGCATTGGAGGTGACGTTGACGCTGTTGACGCCCAAGGCCTTGCCGGAAAGATTGGTGGACGGAACCGATTGCGTATTGCCGACGTTCGGCCCGGTCTGTGCGGAGAGGCCCTGATTCCCGTTCAGCAGCGGTTGCCCGTTGAATGCAGCATTCTGGGATGTCTGGTTGATGTCCTGAAGCGACTGGTTGATCTGGGTCTGGATCGCCTGCTTGTCGAGTGCGTTCAGTGCGCTGTTGCCGGCTTGAACGGAAAGGGTGTTGATGCCTTGCAGATCGTTCGCAACCTGATTCACGCCTCCTTGTGCGGTATTCAGCATCGACGAGGCATTCTGAGCATTGTTGAGTGCCTGCGCGGCGCTTGAAATCTGCACGGTGAAGGAGACGGATTCGGCCATCCCTGCTGGATTGTCGGCAGCGGTATTGAGCTTCTTGCCAGAGCTCATGGCCTGGGTCGAAAGATACTGGTTGATGCCGATGCCCGTGAGGGAATTCGTCAAACCGACCGACATGATTTGCCTCTTTTCACCGTTTACCTTAAAAGTCTAGCGCCATGAATTGGAAAAGGCAAGATCAGGGAACGTTTTCGCTGAAGATCGCTTCGAAGGGTTCGCCTTGCCCAGGTTTCAGCACGAAAACGGTGATGAGGTACTGTCCGCTTGCATCGAACCTGAAATATTCGCCGTAGTTTGAGGGGCCTGCCGGCGCAACATGAAGCAGCGTTTTCTTCTGAATCTGGCCGAGCGGATTCTTGACTTCGACGCTGACCTTCGCATCCTCGAACCGCTCCCCGTTCCCGGCATTGGCGAGGCTGACCACCAGATGCTGGGCGGATTTCGACTTGGGTATGCGGTGATGAGTTTGCAATTCACCCGGAGCCTGACTTGCCTGCTCTGCCGGGACGATGCCCATCCTTACGGCGAGCCCATCTATGGTTTTGGTTTCAGCCCAGGCGCTCGCCAAATGGAACGCAGAGAACAGAATCATTGCAGCGATGATCCGGCTTTTCTGGATAGGCATGATTTCTTCCCTGAAGGATGATTCGATTCTAGGATAGGACGGCAAAAAGGCAACCTTGCTTCGGTTACATCCCTGCCGAACTTGCGATACAATCCGGCGGCAAGACGGAAACCCTGGAGAGGCGGAACAATGAAAAGAACGGAAAGTCAGCTTGTCCTTCGCCGTGCTTTTTCGAATCTGTTTTCCGAACCGCTCGGATTTCGTCCATGGGGAGATCTTCAGGGTGCGCTTGTCGGCGCCCTGGTTTCTGTTCCCCAGGTGCTTGCCTTTGGTTTGATCATCGGCAGTGCGCTGGGCGGACCGCTTACCGGCGAGGGATTGTTGATCGCTCTTTACGGGGCGGTTCTTCTCGGCATGGCGGGCGCATTGTTCGGCGGCTGCCCCTATCTCATCACCGGGCCGAGGGCTTCGGCCATCCTGGTTTTCGCAGCGCTGATCAGGGAGCTTGCTCAGAGCGAAGCGCTTTCCCATTATCATGCCCCTTCGGAAATGGCGCTTGCGCTGGCCTGTTCGGCAGCACTGCTTTCCGGCCTGCTGCAGATCGCTTTCAGCCTGTTTCGCTTCGGCAGGCTGGTCAATTATGTTCCCCTTCCCGTCATGCAGGGCTTCATCAACGGTTCCGCCTTGCTCATCATCCTGAGCCAGGTATGGGCCGCGCTGGGAATTCCGGAGCAACGCTCTTACTGGTCGGTGTTCAGTCATCTGGATGAGATGAGACCGGCCACGCTGCTGCTTGCGCTCGGCACGACGGCATCGGTGAAGTTTTTCTCCCGGATCACGACACGGATTCCCCCCATGCCGCTCGCTTTCATTGCCGGCACGGTGGCCTATCATTTTGCGGCATCCTTCGGCTACGGGGCGGATCTGGGCGGGACGCTCCCTCCGCCGCCTGCGCATTTTGCTCTGCATTTTGTTGCCGGTGAAACCGCGTCCGTGCTGTTTGCGCATGCGGGCGTGGCTTTTCCCGTTCTGACGGCTGGCATTTCCATGGCGCTCCTGTCGACTCTCGACACTCTCCTGGCCACTGCCGCGACAGACGAAATCACGTGCCGCCGTTCGAATGCTGACAGGCAGTTGATGGCAGAAGGCCTGGGCAATGCCCTGGCCGGCATGTTCGGCATGGCGCCTGGATCGAGCGGCCTGGCGAGAACCAAGGCGGCGATCGATGCCGGGATGAAGAGCGCCAGAGCCCCGCTGGGGGTCGCACTGATCACGCTGGTTGTCGTGCTTGCCTTCGGTCCGATGATCGGCCGCATATCCCAGGCGGTCATGGCCGGCATCCTGATTTCTCTCGGGCTCGATCTGCTGGACAAGAGCACGCTTTCCGGGCTGCGCAAGATCGGAAGCCGAGGGATGGCCGTGCGCCCGGATATCCTGGTCGTGGCGACAGTCGTTGCCACGGCGCTCTTCTGCGACCTCAAGACGGCAGTTGGGGTAGGGGTGCTGCTTTCCGTCATATCCTTCGTGACGCAGATGTCGCACAGCCCGATTCGCCGCTGCTACCCCGCCACCGCGCTGATTCCCAGAATATTTGGCGATGCGGCCCGTCATCGATTCATCGAGAAGTACGGCAGGAATATCGCCATCGTGGAGATGGAAGGCGCTGTTTTCTTCGGAACGGTCAGCAATCTTTATGCCTGCATCGAGAAGCTGACGTCAGAGGGCGTCTGCCATGTGGTCCTTGATCTCAGGCGGGTGAAGCACGTCGATGCGACGGGTGCGAGGGCGTTGACGAGGATCAACGCAAGGCTCGAGGCGCTGGGAGGCATGCTCGTCGTGAGCCATGTCGAGCGGGAGCGCAGGGAGGGGAAGGCGCCTTACAGCGGAGAGAACAGGCGGGGCGGGCGGGGCCACAGGAAGGTATGGATGATGCTGGCCGATCTCGGGACGGTGGCGGAACTCGGGGATGCCCGTTTCCAGAACGATACCGATTCGGCTGTTGTGCTGTGCGAAAAGCATTTGGCGACGCGGCTCGCCGAGCACGAGGAGAGTGTTCCGTTCCATTCCCCTCTGATCGAGGGTATCGGGCGAGGCATGTTGCGGCGTCTCCGCAGATTCATGATCCGCGTCGCCTATCAGCCAGGAGATACGGTTTTTTCGCAGGGAAGCGCGCCGGAAGGAGTGTTTTTCGTTGCTTCCGGCCGGGTGGACGTCATGATAGATCTGCCCGGGATCGAGCGCAAGAGGCGGGTTCAGTCCCTGACTTCCGGATCGGTTTTCGGTGAAATGGCCCTGCTTGACGCGAAGCCTCGCTCGGCGAGCATTGTCGTGGCGGAAAAAACGCGTTGCTATTTCATGAGCAAGGAAAATTTCGAGCGGCTCAAGCTTGAAAATTCGGACATCGCTT
>JAJZPK010000032.1 GCA_021811205.1 Pseudomonadota bacterium | reverse complement strand
ACATCTACGAGATCAGGGACGGTTCGGGCATTGGGGTCGGTGCACCTCAATTCGGCCCCCCGCGCGGTATTTACATGGGCGTGAGCAAGGGATTTTAAAGGAGCTGAAAATGCAGGGAATCAACGAAACATGGGAAGCGATACGCTTTGGCGGGATCATGGTTTATCCGCTTTTGGCGCTCGGCGTGCTCGCCTTCGTCATCATGATCGACAAGGCCTACGTCCACTTCAGGTACGTTCGCTTGCCGGAAAAGCTGCTGCATCTTGTCGAGACCTATGGTTTTTCCTGGGAATCGTTCGAACAGGAGATAGAGGTGCTTTGCGCGAAGCATTATTTCGGACGGTTCTTCAGGCCCATCATGGAGAACCGGGCAAAGCCCGTCTGGTGGGTCGAATCGCGCGCATCCGACGAAGCGCAGCAGATCGAGAAATCGATGAGCCGCGGGCTCTGGATACTCGAAACCGTGGTGACCGCAGCGCCGCTGCTCGGGCTTCTCGGCACCATTACGGGTATGATGCATGCATTCAAGCTGATCGGCGGGGCGGGGCTGGTCGATCCGAGCGGTGTGACAGCAGGGGTTGCCCAGGCACTCATCGCAACCGCACTCGGCCTTTTCATCGCGCTCATCTGTCTGTTCGCTTTCAATTATTTTTCGCGCCTCCAGTCTCAGGCGCTGGACGAAATGGAAAGACTGGGAACGCGTCTGATCGACCACATCAGGATGGATCAGGAAGGGGCGGCCAGTGAAGCTGCGTAAGAGCAGGGCATCGAAGCGGGGGAGAATCGAGATCATTCCGATGATCGACGTGATGTTCTTCCTGCTGGCCACCTTCATGCTGGCGTCCTTGTCCATGCAGAACCTGCATTCCCTTCCCGTCAATCTGCCCAAGGGGCAGGCAGCCCCCATGCAGCCCAAGACGCCTGTCACGCTGACCGTCACGAAGGAGGGAAAAATTTTCCTGGACAAGACGGCTGTGACGCTGGATACGCTGCAGGCGACGCTGCAAAAAATGCTGAAAAAACCCGATGCCAGCATAATCGTCTCGGCAGACACTGCAGCGCAGCACGGCATCGTGGTGCAAGCCATGCTGCGTGCGAAACAGGCTGGGGCGGAGCATTTCCTGATCGCAGTCAAAGATGGTCAGTGAATTCGAAAATCCCTGGCGTCGCCTGCCATGGACGTTGAGCTGCGCGCTTATCGCATGGCTCCTGCTGATGTGGCTGTTCGGGGCTTTCTTTTCCAGGCCGCAAATGGCGCCTATGAAACAAAAACCGATCGATGCGAAACTGATTGAAATCCCTGCGCCCAAGCCTGCGCCTTCGAGAGCGGCACCGAAACCCAGGATTATCCCCAGGCCTGCGCCCGTGAAGCCAGCGGCGAAACCTGCTCCGCCCGAAAAACCAGCGCCTCAGGCCAAGCCTGCGCCGCCGGCAAAACCCGCGCCGCCCGTCCCTCCCCAGGCACCGATGCAGGACGGAAACGCAATGGGCGCGCGCGCCATCTACAACCCGAAGCCTGTTATTCCGGACGAATTCAGGCAGGATGCGATGGATGTCCTGGTCGTGGCGAGATTCCATATCGCCGAAGACGGTTCGGCCAAGGTCGAGCTCGTCATTGCGACGCCGCTTCCCGGCCTGAACCAGGCCGTTCTCGATACCTTGAACACCTGGAAATTCTTTCCTGCATTGCAGAACGGCAAGCCCGTTGCGTCAACCCAGGACATCCGTTTCAGGCTTCAGGTGAAATAAAAAAGAGGCCGGAAAATCCGGCCGTAAGGAGGAGAGGATTGAACCTTCAGAAGGTTCATGATTCAATCAAAAACCATATCTACTTCATTGTCAATGCGTTAGCCGACAAGTGGTATGATTGGGCAGATGGACGGCATTTCGCGAGGTGGTCATGGCAGAAGAGAAGGAAATTGCGACGCTTGGAGGCGGGTGCTTCTGGTGCCTCGAGGCGATATTTTCAAGACTCAATGGTGTGATCGAGGTTGTTTCGGGATACAGCGGCGGGCACGTTGATCATCCGAGTTACGAAGCGGTCTGCACTGGCGATACGGGACATGCTGAGGTTGTTCAGGTGACGTTCGACCCTTCGACCCTATCCTACGATGAAATTCTGTCCGTGTTCTTCTCAATCCACGATCCGACCAGTTTGAACCGTCAGGGGAACGACATAGGGAGTCAGTACAGGTCGGTGATCTATTACCATTCGGATCATCAGCAGGAAAGTGCCAAGAAAGCGATTGAAATGGCTGCAAGGCACTGGGATCATCCCATCGTGACCGAGGTCTCTCCGGTCGGGGCATTTTACCCTGCGGAAGAATATCACTGGCGCTATTTCGATCGAAACAGGAACCAGCCTTACTGCATGTTCGCGATCGAACCCAAGCTCGGAAAATTCCGGGCAAAATTTCCTGAAAGGCTCAAGCCTTAGTGTCCGGTACTGACCCGGTGCTCGCTCGCCCTTTGTTCCACGGCGAAAACGGCCGCTTCCACACGTGATGCGAGCTTGAGTTTGAAGAGAATATGCCTGACATGCTGCTTGACGGTATCGTAGCTGATGTCGAGCGTCCTGGCGATGACCTTGTTGCTTTCTCCGCGCGCCAAATGCTGAAGGATTTCGCGTTCCCGATCCGTCAGCAGTTCCAGTGAATTCTTGCGCACCTGCTCCTGCTGGCCGTTTTGCAGAAAATTCATCAGTTTCATGGTCATGGCAGGAGCGACGACAAGTTCTCCGGCGGCGATGCGTCGCACCGCATTGACGACGTCTTCAGGATCCATGTCCTTCAGAAGATAGCCTTTCGCTCCGAGTCGCATTGCAGCGGCAAGATCGGACTCGGAATCGCTCATCGTCAGGATGACGACAGGCGTGTCTATGCCCGCTTTCCTGATCTGGTCGAGAATCGTCAGTCCATCGACGGGTTCCATGCGCAAATCCATGATCAGGAGATCGGGTTGCTTATCCCGAAGGATGGGAATGACTTCCGATGCATTTCCCGTTCCTCCGACCACTGAAATGCCATAGCAATGATCGAAGAGTTCTGTGAGTCCACGCCGACAGAGGCAATGGTCGTCGACAAGGGCGAGTCGGATGGTTTCGGTCATGATAATTTCTCCGGACTGCAGGGGATGCTCAGCTTCACTTTGGTGCCTTTGCCGCATGCACTTTCCACCTCGAGCGTGCCGCCCATTTTCATCGCGCGCTCGCGCATGATCGTGAGGCCGTAATGCCCTTCGCCCGGCGCGCTGTCTGGAATGCCGGAGCCGTTGTCTTCGACGACGAACACGAATTGTTCGGCATTGCGGCAAACGGCAAGGCGCGCGCAACTGGCGCTGGAATGTGCGGCGATGTTGGCGAGCACTTCGCGCACGATGTTGAATGCCTGAAGCTCGTACTCGACGGGGAGGTCGAATTCCGCAACGCGGTTGCTGAATTCCAGGGGGAGTCCGCTGCGCTTCTTGAATTCCTCGACGAGTTCGCGCAGCGCATGTTCGAGTCCGAGCGGATCCATCGGACTGCGGAAATGGGTGATCAGCTCGCGAACTGCGCGCTGGCCGGAAGAGAGCGCCTCGGTGACATCGTTCACGTATTTTCCGGCGAGTTCGTCATTGTGGGATCTGATCGCCTCGTTCAACAGGCTCATGCGCATTCTTGCGAATACAAGGTTCTGGGCCAGGGAATCGTGGATTTCGTTGGCCATGCAGCGGCGCTCGGTGACGATGCCAGCGCGCCGGCTTTCCCTGGCGCGCCTCGAATTGTCCAGCGCGATGGCGAGCAATTCGCCCAGGAAATACAGGTTTTTTTCGGTTTCTTCCGGAATCGTCTTCGGAGAGGAAAAAAAGGGGTCGACTCTGCCTATCGTTTTGCTTTTGGCCACGAGCGGAACGGCAACCATGCTTTTGCATCCTTTGCCGAAGAAATTCCTGCCGTTGCGGAGCATGCAGGTCTTCACGCCTGCGAAGCGTGCTTCCAGCTCACGCAAGGCAGCACCGCAGGCGCCGCAGCTGCTGTCGGTGGTGCTCTCGCATTCGACGACTTCTTCCTCCAGGCCGAAGGAGCCTATCAGGTGCATCTCCTTTCCATCGTCGGAAAGGACGCGCACCGCGCCAGCTATGGCGCCGGTCATCTTTGCTATCGTTCCCAGAAATCCTTCGGCCAGCGTCGAGCATTCGTCTCTGTTCGAGGGCATGTTTTCCGGAACGGATTCCTTCACGGCTGCGCTCATCACAACGATTATAAATTATTTGTCACTCCTTGCAACACTTATAGTTGAGTGGTTATCCCCCATGCGGGTTATGACCTTCTCACCCGATACGGTTATAGACACCTGGGGCGTCGATTGCGCTTAATAACGGGGTTCCCGAGTGGCCGGTCTTGGCTACAATGGGAGAATCGAATTTAGAAAATCAAGGCTATGTCATCATCAACCCCGCTTCACGATCCTACAGTCCCGGAAGCGAAATCCGAAATACGCAACACGACCTGCTACATGTGCGCCTGCCGCTGCGGCATACGCGTCCATATCAGGGATGGGGAAGTTCGTTACATCGACGGCAATCCTGACCATCCGCTGAACGGCGGGGTGATCTGCGCGAAGGGTTCGTCCGGAATCATGAAACAGTATTCGCCTGCCCGTCTCACCAAGCCGCTCAGAAGAAAGGCAGGAGCCGAGCGCGGTGCAGGAGAATTCGAGGAAATAGAATGGGAGGAAGTCTACGGCATCCTTGCAGATCGCCTCGGAAAAATCCGTTCGACCGATCCCAAGAAATTCGCGCTCTTTACCGGGCGTGACCAGATGCAGGCCCTGACAGGGCTTTTTGCTCGCCAGTTCGGTACGCCCAATTATGCGGCGCATGGCGGTTTCTGCTCCGTGAACATGGCTGCAGGGATGATCTACACGATAGGCGGGTCTTTCTGGGAATTCGGCGGGCCGGATCTCGAGCGCGCCAAGCTGTTCGTCATGATCGGAACCGCAGAGGACCATCATTCGAATCCGCTCAAGGTTGCGATTTCCAAGTTCAAGAGGGAAGGCGGGCGATTCATTTCAATCAATCCTGTCAGAACCGGCTATTCCGCGATCGCGGACGAATGGGTGCCGATCAGGCCGGGCACGGACGGTGCGTTGTTTCTCGCGCTGATCCACGAGATCATCGCGCTTGGCCTCTACGATCGAGACTTCCTGGTGCGCTACACGAATTCCGGGCAGCTCGTGAATCTCGATGCCGCGCATGACGAATTCGGCATGTTTGTGCGCACCGAAGTGCCTGAAGAGGAAGCCTGCTACGATCCCCAGAACAAGCTGTGGTGGGACAGGAATACCGGCAAGCCGGTCATCACGCACACCGAGGGGGCGGACCCCTACCTTTTCGGGGAATTCAACTTGCCCGACGGCACGCCGGTCAAGCCGGCCTTCCAGCTCCTGAAGGAGCGGGTAAAGGACTACACCCCGGAATGGGCGAGCGCGATCACCGGCATTCCGGCTGAAACCATCAAGCGCCTTGCGCATGAAATGGGCATCACGGCGCGCGACCAGAAAATCGAACTGCCTATCGCATGGACCGATTCCTGGGGGAAGGAGCACGATACCGTCGTCGGCAATCCGGTGGCCTTTCATGCCATGAGGGGACTCGCAGCCCATTCGAACGGCTTCCAGACGATCAGGGCGATGTCCATCCTGATGACCATTCTGGGTACCATCGACAGACCGGGCGGATTCCGCCACAAGGCACCTTTTCCGCGCCCGATTCCGCCCTGCGCGAGAACGCCAAACAGTCCGCTCGCGGTGAAACCCAATCATCCGCTCGACGGCCTGGCGCTTGGCTGGCCGGCCGATCCTGACGACCTGTTCGTCGACGAGAATGGCGAACCCGTCAGGATAGACAAGGCCTTTTCCTGGGAGTATCCGCTTTCCGTGCATGGCCTCATGCACAATGTCATCACCAATGCCTGGAGAGGCGATCCCTACGAGATCGATACCCTCCTGATCTTCATGGCCAACATGTCCTGGAACTCGACCATGAATGCCCAGGAGGTGCGGCAGATGCTGAACGACAAGAAGGAAGACGGCGAATACAAGATTCCCTTCCTCGTCGTCTGCGATGCCTTCCATTCGGAGATGACCGCTTTCGCCGACCTGATCTTGCCGGACACGACCTATCTCGAACGTCATGACGTGATGTCCATGCTGGATCGTCCGATTTCCGAATTCGACGGGCCGGTCGATTCGGTCAGGATTCCGATCATGCCGCCTACCGGGGATTGCAAGCCTTTCCAGGAAGTGCTGATCGAACTCGGTACACGGCTCAAGTTTCCCGCTTTCGTCACCCCGGAAGGGCGGCGGAAATACCGGGATTATCCTGACTTTATCGTGAATTTCGAGACCGAGCCCGGCTCGGGGATAGGCTTCCTTTCCGGTTGGAGAGGCAAGGGGGGGGAGAAATTCATGCGCGGCGAGCCCAATCCCAAGCAATGGGAAATGTACGCTCAGAACAATTGCGTGTTCCATTACGAGTTGCCGCGCTCCTACCAGTTCATGCGCAACTGGAACAAGGGCTATCTCGACTGGTCGCAGCGCAACAGGATCACGCGCTATTCCGAGCCCATCCTGATCCACCTTTATTCCGAGGTGCTGCAGAAATTCAGGCTGGCAGCCCAGGGCAGAGGAATTACCCGCAAGCCCCCTGAGCATCTTGCAAAGCGCGTGGAGAGCTATTTCGATCCGCTGCCGTTCTTTTACGAGCCTCTGGAAGCGCAGATGAGCGACAAGGGCAAGTATCCGCTTGCAGCAGTGACCCAGCGTCCCATGGCCATGTACCATTCATGGGATTCGCAGAACGCATGGCTGCGCCAGATCCATACCTACAATTATCTTTACGTGAATGCCGCCACTGCCAAATCGTCTGGGATTTCCGACGGCGACTGGATCTGGGTCGAATCGCAATGGGGCAAGGTGCGCTGCATGGCGCGCTATTCGGAAGCGGTCGAACCGGGAACGGTGTGGACATGGAATGCCATAGGCAAGGCAGCGGGGGCATGGAACCTCACCCCGGATGCCAACGAATCGCAGAAGGGCTTCCTGCTCAACCATCTGATTTCAGAAGAGCTGCCCGAGAACAGGCAAGGGCTGCGTCATTCCAATTCCGATCCGATCACGGGGCAGGCCGCCTGGTATGATGTGCGCGTGCGCATCTACAAGGCCGAAGCGGGCGAGGAAGTGAGCTCCCCGCAATTCGAGCCCATGAAGCCTTATCCGGGCATGAAGGCCAGGCCTTCATGGATCGCCTATTTCGGAGGGAAGAAAAAATGACCCAGCTCGCCCTCGTGATCGACCTCAACGTCTGCGTCGGCTGCCATGCCTGCGTGACGAGCTGCAAGGAATGGAACACTTCGGGATCCGCGGGTCCCCTGGTGGACGAGCGTCCCTATGGCCAAGACCCGACCGGTACGTTCTTCAACCGGGTGCAGACCTATGAAGTGGGCGAATTCCCGCACACGGAGACCGTCCACTTCCCGAAATCCTGCCTGCATTGCGAGGATCCGCCCTGCGTTCCGGTATGCCCGACCGGCGCATCCTACAAGCGCAAGGAAGACGGCATCGTGCTCGTCGACTACGACAAGTGCATAGGATGCAAATATTGCTCCTGGGCCTGTCCTTACGGCGTGCGCGAGATCGACGAAAAACAGAAGGTGATGAAGAAGTGCACGCTCTGCGTGGACCGCATCTACGACCAGTCGCTCGCCGAAATAGACAGGAAGCCTTCCTGCGTCAAGGCCTGTCCGACGAGCGCACGGCTTTTCGGCGACATTCACGATCCCGAATCCAATGTGTCGGTTGCAATCAGGGAAAACGGCGGCTATGCATTGATGCCCGAATGGGGTACACATCCATCCAATCATTATCTGCCGCGCAGAAAGACGAACATCAAGATTCACGAGGACGAGCTGGAGCGCGCAGACAATCCGCTCAAGGTGGACGGACTTCTGCCCAAGCCGGCCAAGAGCGAGCCTTCGCTCGACGACATCACTTCATGGTAACAGTATGAATCCAGCATTCTCAGTCATCTTTCTCACCACGCTGATCGGCGCAGGGCAGGGTCTTTTCCTGGCCCTGTTCACCCTGCAGTCCTATGCGGCATTCGGCCTGCTTCCCAAGGAAGCGGACGGTTTTTATTCGACCGGCAGCTTGATTGCGCTGGTGTTCCTCGCGCTCGGCCTCGTCGCCTCGTTTTTCCATCTGGGGCACCCCGAGCGTGCCTGGCGCGCGGCCACCCAGTGGCGCACTTCCTGGCTTTCGCGCGAAGTCATCGTGCTGCCGGCATTCATGGGCGTCGTGTTCTGCTACGGACTCATGCATCTTGTGCACTGGAAACCCCTGGTCGCGACGCTGCCTAGCGGCGTGCCTGTCGATCTGTCGGACCTGTTCGGCATATTCGGCACCATGCTCGCTTTCACGCTTTTCGGATGCACTGCCATGATCTATGCCTGCCTGAAATTTCTGCGGGAATGGCACAGCCCGCTCACCGTCGTCAATTACATTCTGCTCGGCGGGGCCTCAGGATTCATTCTTGCAGCTTTCTATGCTTCTGTTGCAGCGCCGGAATTGACGAAATTCTTTTCGGGTTGGGCGTTCATCATCACCTTCCTCGGCCTCGTTGGGCGCAGTGCAGCTCTTGTCAGAAACAAGCGATTGAGGCCCAAATCGACCATCCAGACTGCCATAGGAGTGAAGCATCCCAAGATTGTCCAGAAATCCATGGGATTCATGGGCGGTTCGTTCAATACTCGTGAATTCTTCCACGGCAAGAGCGAAGCCTTTTTCAGGATGCTGAAGCCTGCCTTTCTGATTTTCGCTTTCGTCATCCCGCTCGCCCTCCTTGCGCTAAGCTTCTCCGTTGCTTCTGCGGCGCTGATGGGGCTTGCGTTCGTCATGCATTACGGCGGACTCCTTGCAGAGCGCTGGTATTTCTTTGCCGAGGCCAACCATCCCCAGAATCTCTATTATCAGAGCATAGGCTGACCATGATGCGCTGGATGCCCCTGTTTCTCCTTCTTTTTGCGCACCCTGCCTTCGCCGCTGGCGCTGCGGCTGCGAGCGGTGCATGGTGGGTCTGGCCGCTTGCGCTTTTCGTCGTGTGCTTCTTCCTTGGCATCGTGGCCGTGCCTGCGGGCGTGGGCGGAGGGGTCTTGTTCGTGCCGATCGTCGGAAGCTTTTTCCCCTTTCATCTCGATTTCGTGCGGGGGGCAGGGCTGCTGGTTGCGCTCGCGAGTTCCCTTGCGGCAGGCCCTTCCCTTCTGAAAGGTGGACTGGCCAATCTCAGGTTGGCCATGCCGCTCGCCTTCGGGGCGTCCATCAGCGCGATAGGGGGCGCCATGCTGGGCCTCGCGCTGCCTGCGAACGTGGTTCAGATAGCGCTGGGCCTCACCATCCTGGGCATCGTCGCGCTGATGGCGACGGCCAAGAAGTCGGAGTTTCCCCATGTTCCCGCATCCGACAATCTTTCCAGGATGCTGTCCATACACGGCATCTTCAGGGATGCGATTTCCGGAAAGGACGTGAACTGGCAGGTTCACAGAACACCGCTCGGAATGGCCATGTTCCTGGTGATCGGTTTTCTGGGCGGCCTGTTCGGCGTGGGTGCGGGCTGGGCCAACGTGCCCGTCCTCAATCTCCTGATGGGCGTTCCCCTTAAGGTCGCAGCGGGGACTTCCAGCCTGATTCTGACCACGGCGAGCTCTTCGGCGACCTGGTATTATCTCGACAACGGCGCAATACTGCCCGTGATCGCCGTCCCTTCCGTCGTCGGCATGATGATCGGGGCGAGAATCGGGGCGCACCTGCTTTCTGTGCTCAACGCTTCCGTGATCAGGAGGCTGGTCATCGCCATGCTGTTCATCTCGGGGGTGGGCGCGCTGCTCAAGGGGCTCGGGATATGGACATGAACGATCCAAAGCAGTTCGATACTGAGCAGCTTCGATATGCTGCCTGGCTCCACTGGAGCACGCTTGCAGGTTTCCTGACGCTGGTCGGCACTTTCGTTGCCTACGTTTTCGACATTCTTCCGCCCAGGATCCCGCTTGAAAAGTTGCCCCAGGTATGGGGGCTTCCGGCACAGGAATATCTCAAGGTGACGGGCATGCCAAAAGGATGGGACTGGATCACCATGCTCGGAAATGGCGATCTTGCGAGCTTTCTGGGGATTGCGATCCTGTCTGGGTGCTCGATCTTCTGCATTTTCGCAGTCATGCCCATCTATGCAAAGCGTCGAGACTGGGTATACTTTGTCATATGCGCGCTAGAAATCGCCATTCTCGTTCTGGCTGCATCGGGCATGATATCGAGGCATTGAAATGGGGCATCCCTTCGCGAACATTCTTCTGGCCACCGAGCATACCGAGTTCGATTCGGGTTCCGAGCGCGTCGCGCTCGAAATGGCCAAAGCGTGCGGGCTCCCTCTTTCGGTTGTTGTGCCAATATCCAGCAATCCGGAGTTCGAGGCTGCGGCCCAGCCTCTTGCCGAGCGCGTCGAACAGGAGACCGCGTCGAGAATGGCTGAGCTCGAAAAAATCGCGAAGGATGCCGGTGTACAGCTTGCCATTCGGCCAAGGCGCGGGGTGGCTGCCGAAGAAATCATCGGTGAAGCGCTCGACAGAAAATCCGACCTGATCATCATCAGGCGTCGAGGCAGGCGGGGGTTTCTTGAGAAACTCCTCATCGGCGAAATGGTGAGCCAGGTTGTGTCGAATTCGCCCTGTTCGGTGCTGATGGTGCCTCGCGCCTGCCGGATGTGGACAAGGGGAATTCTGGTGGCAGTCGACGGCTCTTCTTTATCGGAGCGGGTCGCATCCGTTTCCGCCGAGATTGCATCCGAATGCGCTTTGCCGCTTTACCTGCTCTGCGTTGCTGCAAGCGAAGACAAGATGAAGGACGCCGAGCGTATCTTATCCAACGCCAAGAAAGTTGCAGAAGCGTCAGGCGTTGTCGCGAAAACGCTGGTGAGGGTGGGGCAGCCCTGTGACCAAATTCTGACCGCACCCTTTGATGCCGATCTTACCGTCGTCGGCATGTCGGATGTCAATGCAGGCGGGACTGCCCGGAAGGTGGTGGAAATGTCGGAAAAGCCGGTATTGGTCGTGCGATGATAACCATGTAACCCATGAGGGTTATCATGACATGACCCATTTCGGCTATAGACGGTTGAGCGGCAAATTCCGCCTAATAGCATTATATTGAGAATGTGTTTCAAGAAAGTGAAACGTTTTTTACGGAGACCAACATGGAATTTCAGAAAGAACTCGACGCACGCGGCCTCAACTGCCCACTTCCCATCCTGAAGACGAAAAAATCGCTGGCCGACATGGGTTCAGGCGAGGTACTCAAGGTTGTCTCGACCGATTGCGGTTCCGTCAAGGACATGCAGGCCTTCGCCAAGCAGACCGGAAACGAGTTGCTTGAGCAGAGCGAAGCAAATGGCGAATACGTCTTCTTCATGAAGAAGAAGTGAGGGATCTGACATGACCAAGAAAATGGCGATCATCGCCACGAAGGGCACGCTGGACATGGCCTATCCCCCGTTCATCCTGGGGTCCACTGCCGCTGCCCTGGGGTACGATGTTCAGATTTTCTTCACCTTCTACGGACTGCAGCTCCTGAAAAAGGATCTTTCGGACGTCAAGATCAGCCCCCTGGCCAATCCGGCCATGCCGATGCCTGTCCCCATGCCTGTTTTCGTGCAGATGCTGCCTGGCATGGAGTCCATGGCGACGATGATGATGAAGGACAAGCTCAAGAAGAAGGGAGTTGCATCCCTCGAGGAGCTGAGAAGCCTGTGTCAGGAAGCGGACGTGAAATTCGTCGCCTGCCAGATGACTGTCGATCTGTTCGAATTCGACAAGAAGGATTTCATTGACGGCATCGAATTCGGCGGCGCGGCGACCTTCATGGAATTCGCGGGAGACACCGACATCTGTCTGTTTGTTTGAAGTTGTAGCAATAATTAATTGGAGAGAGGGGCAATACCATGATGAAAAGAAAACTGCTTGTTTCGATGCTGGTTGCGGGAGGGTTGATCGCGCCTGCAGCCTACGCTACCAATGGCTATTTTGCAAACGGATACGGCATCAAGGCCGAAGGCATGGGCGGGGTGGGCATCGCATTCCCGCAGGATTCGCTGGCTGCCGCAACCAACCCGGCCGGGATGGTATTGATTGGGAATCGCGCGGATTTGGGTTTGGAGCTGTTCAATCCGAACAGAAGCTCGCAGATTACCGCAGGTGGTGTCACATCTGAATTCAGCGGTAATGACAGAAGCATTTTTCCGATTCCGAGCTTCGGCTACAACAGGATGATGGCCCCTGATTATTCGCTCGGCGTCTCCATCTACGGCAATGGCGGGATGAATACCAGTTATTCAGTTAATCCGAATTTTGGACAAGGTGAAGCAGGAGTGAATCTTGCGCAGCTCTTCATCGCGCCGACCTGGTCGAAGAAAATCAATGAAAACAATTCGGTCGGCGTCTCGCTGAACATTGCCTACCAGATGTTTTCCGCACAGGGCCTGCAAAATTTCCAACCTATGTCGATTTCTAATACAAATTTGACGAACAATGGCACAGACACTTCAACCGGATATGGATTGCATATCGGCTGGATAGGCAAGGTGTCGCCCGATATCACGCTGGGTGCGACCTACCAGACCAAGACCAGGATGAGCAAATTCAGCAAGTACAGCGGTCTTTTCGCCGAGCAGGGAAGCTTCGACATTCCTGCCTGGTACGGGGCGGGCATCGCGGTCAAGGCTGCTCCCGCGACAACGGTGGGTTTTGATGTCCAGCGCATCATGTACGGCGATGTCAAATCAATTTCGAATCCGCTTGGAACGCCGCCTTTCAATCTGGGCGCTTCCTATGGGGCAGGATTCGGCTGGCAGAACATGACGGTCTACAAGCTGGGTGTCTCTTATGACTGGGATTCCCAAACGACGCTGAGAGCGGGCTGGACGCACAACCAGGAACCCTACAATGCAAGCCAGACTTTCTTCAACATCCTGGCGCCCGGAATCGTGAAGGACAGCGTTTCCCTGGGGGCGACCTGGAAGCTGGCGAACAAATCCGAGATTTCGGCTTTCTACATGCATGCCTTCAGAAATACAATCAATGGGGTGAATTCTATTCCTGGTGGTATTGGTTACCCTGCGGGAAGCGAAGCCAGCAATACCTTGTCCGAGGATTCGGTCGGCATTTCCTACGGCTGGTAACAACAGAAGTGTCTGAAAAACCCGTCACCTTCCGGGTGACGGGTTTTTTTATGGGCGGTTCCACCCCAATGCAGAGAGCAGGTAAATGATGAAAGGCGTCATCTTCAACGCGATGCTGGTCGCGGGAATACTGGTTTCATCCTCAGCAAGTGCGACAACAGGTTATTTTTCTGAAGGCTATGGCATCAAGGCCAATGGAATGGGGGGTGTCGGCATCGCGTTTCCACAGGATGCGCTGGCTGCCGCGACCAATCCTGCGGGCATGGTGATGGTGGGCAACAGGATCGATTTCGGTTTGAATTTGTTCAGGCCTGCAAGGAGTGCCCAGATTGTCGGTGCAGGAACGCCTGGTCCAGGCGTGCCCAGCAACGGCAATTACGACGGAAACGGAAAATCCAATTTTCTCATTCCGGAATTCGGCTACAACAGGATGATCAGCCGGAAGACTTCGTTAGGCGTATCGGTCTACGGCAACGGTGGCATGAACAGTGATTATGCGGTGAATCCTTTCGGCGGCGGACTGGGAGGCCAAGGCAATGGCGGCGTGAATCTGATGCAGCTATTCGTGGCGCCCACCTGGTCCAGGAAAATCGGTGCGAATAATGCGATCGGCATTTCCCTGAATCTTGCCTACCAGCGATTTTCGGCCCAGGGCATCCAGGGGTTCGCGAATTATTCCACTTCGCCGCAAAATGTCAGCAACAATGGTACGGATACTGCCACCGGATACGGGTTTCATATCGGATGGATAGGGGAAGTATATCCAGGCGTCACCCTTGGCGCGACCTATCAGAGCAGAACCCGGATGAGCAAGTTCGCCAAGTACGCAGGATTCTTTGCGGAACAAGGCGCCCTCGATATTCCTGCGTCGTTCGGGGCCGGTATTGCAGTCAAGGTGACGGCGGATACCATTTTGGCAGCAGATGTCGACAGCATTCAATACGGCAGCATCAAGACGATTGCCAATCCGCTCGCTCCAGGCGTTCCATTCAATCTGGGCGCGGACAATGGGGCGGGTTTCGGATGGAAAAACATGATGGTTTACAAATTCGGCTTGAGTCATGATACCGGCAAGGGGATCAAGCTTCGCGCAGGTTACAGCCACAACAGCCAGCAGATCCCGAATGACCAGACCTTTTTCAACATCATGTCGCCGGCCACGGTGCAGGATCATGTTGCGCTCGGTGCGACCTGGACCCTTGCAGACAAATCCGAAATTTCGGTGGCCTATATGCATGCCTTCAAGAATACGATCATCGGGGCGAATTCGATTCCTCAGGGCGGCAATGCGAACATCAGCCTTTCCGAGGATTCGCTTGGCATCGCCTACGGCTGGTGACCGATTGGTGCCCCGATTGGTGCCTGGTCTTGAATTATCAGCTGATAATTCAAGACCAGGCACCAATTATTTGATGCGGTCGTAGTAGCGGGCGCGGTAGAGCAGACGTGAATTTCCGGTGAAGGCGGACCTGTCATGCAGCACGTTGTTGCAGACGATGCCCATGCCCGGTTCCAGCTTTATTTGGTACATGTAGGGGGAAGAGGAGGAAAGGATGGCCTCGATCGCCGAGACTGCGGCCTGCGTTGCTTCGTCCTGCTTCCAGGCAATGGATCGAGTCCTTGCCGTATAGCGCATGTGGAGAAACCCTGCGTCGTTCGAAAATACGGGACCGGATTCGGCGGCCCTCGCAACGCCATTCTCGTCGGTCCGCTCCGGAATCACCATCGCGTCAACCTGTGACAGCGCTTTCACATGCTCGGGATTCTGATCCATCAGGAGGCAATGCAGGATCTCGTGGTCCATCAGACGGTTTTCACCGCCTTCCGTGGCATCCTGGGCGCAATGCAGGAGCATGGCGCGGATTTTTCGCTCCGACGGATTGTAATAGCCGTCGGTGTGCCACTTGATCGGTTTGTTCGTGTAGGGAATGTATCCTTTTCCTGACTCGGAAACCTTGATTTCGGAAATGCCGTCTTCTCCGGCGAGCCAGTTGGCATCCAGGTTTTCCAGGCCAAACTGGCGCCCGACTGCCTTCATGTCGGGATGTGCAACATGGCTTTTGTAGATCGCCATGTTGCATTTCCCGATCAACTCCGACATTTTGGCAAGTTCTGAAGGGGTCAATGATGCAGGGTCATTGACTTCGACGACGAGTTCCTCGGCAGAAATCGGCGCATCAAGAAGCTTTCTATCCATGAAGGATGGATGGTCCATTTCAATCCGGACCGATACCCGAACCCAGGCGATGTTCGGGCTCTGTATCGAGCAGACCTTTCATGGCGCGCTTGACCGTGGATACCGCTTCGATCGCATCGATCTGCATGACGCGATCGACGACCCAGCTCCTGTCCCGTTCATCGCAATAGTCGAGCAGGCAATGTCCGAGGTAGCGCATGAAGGCAAAGTCGGGTCCGTTCTCGTCGAAGCCGCATTGCGCGTAGACGTCCGAGCGTTCGTTGAACTTGTCTATGAAGGCGCTTCTCGATTCAACAAAGGTCGTGCCGAGGAGCGCGCTCTGGTTTTCCGCGAAATTGTCCGCCACCCTGAGGGCGAGCTCGAGGGTGAAAGCCGCCCTCGATTCGCTCTCCATGGTCTCATATGCGATCCTGTCAAAAATCAGGATCAGGAAGATCAAAAATTCCCGCAGATAGTCGAAATAGCGCGGACCTGCTTCAATCTCGTAATCCGCGCCGCGCAGGTTCTTGAGGGCGTTCTGGGCGATTTTCCAGAGAATGAACGATGCTGCGCCCGCGATTTCCTTGGGCGTTTTCTCCCGGTCGGCCTTGAACCAGCGGCTCTTGACCCGCATCAGCCTTTCCGGATGAAGAAGTCGTATTCGCTGGGTCCGACTTCGACCGATTCCAGGATGTCCATTCCGGTCACCTTGGCCCAGCCCTCGATGTCCGACCGGATTCCGGGGCAATTGCTGGTCAGCTTCAGGATTTCGCCTGTCTGCATGCCGTTCAGGAGTTTCTTGGCTTCGACGATGGGACCAGGGCAAAGTACGCCCCTGATGTCGAGCAGCACGTTGGCTTTGTACTCGTGCCCCTTGCCCTTCATGATGTAATAGCCCATGCCGCCATCAGGCTGCTTTTCGGTCTGCAGAACCTGATTGTCGGTCTGCTTAGAT
>JAJZPK010000031.1 GCA_021811205.1 Pseudomonadota bacterium | reverse complement strand
CCACATTTTGCTCGAATTAAAATCCATCTTTGACTGAAATCCGTACTTAGTGGCGGGTCATCGGAACATTGCAGCCCAATTCAGACAGGCTGATGACTGGCCGCATAGGCCGAATTTAAGACCTTACCCTTCAGCGCTTATGCACATAATTCCGCACATTACCCATTTTGGACAAGAATCTTCATAAACTATATTTCATATCCCATTGATCTACATTACGGAACATTTCTCAAAAGCCCAAGTCTGATGAGCATTCCATCGAGAAAATTGACGGAACGGTTTCTGTATGGAGGCAATTGCGATGCGACACATGGGCGCGCGCCTCCAGGGCGGATAACTGCGTGTTGATAATCATAGAGTCAGATAGTTGAGAGGAAACTAAAATGCATTTAGGATCAGCTTTGCGCCTTGAAATAAGAAGGGGGCGCCCCATCTCTCCCTTCATCGGCATATTCGATGCCTTTTCAGCCACCATTGCATCGAAACATTCTGACAATCTTTTCTACAGCGGATTCGGCTTTGCAGCCAGCCAGTACGGTTTGCCAGATATTGGTTACATAGCGTGGAGCGACATGGTTCAGGCAGCATGGCGCATTAGACAAATCCTGCCTCATCACAAGCTGCTGGTAGACATCGACGATGGGTATGTGGATGCTTCGGTAGCCTGCCATGTCAGCACCCAACTAGAGCGCATGGGCGTCGCGATGATCATGCTCGAAGACCAGAAACGCCCCAGACGCTGCGGGCATTATGACGGCAAGATTCTGCTCCCCATCGAGGAATACATGGAAAAGCTAGAGATGGTTCTAGCTCAGCGCACCGAACTATGCGTGCTGGCACGCACTGACGCTTCGGGAGAAGAGATATTCAGTCGCATCGAGCGCATTTCACAAACGGACGTGGACGTAATCATGGTCGACGGCGTTAATTCGATCGAGACATTGAGGGAAGTGCGCAAGATCACGGACAAACCCCTGCTATTCAACCAGATCGCAGGTGGGAAGAGCCCACGCGTGACATTGTCCGAATTGCGTCAAGCGGGTGCCAGCCTGACACTCTATTCCACGCCCTGCCTCTTCGCAGCCCAGGCGGCAATAGAAGAATCCTTGTCGGCAATTTTTTCGGACGATGGAATGCTGCCCGATTCGCAAAGTGCCGTCGGGGTCGTCGAATGCAGCAACCTGCTGAAGCGGAACATGGCCCACCACCTGCGCGAGCCTGCGTCAATGCTGCAAACCTGACATGCTGCAGGCTGCGATAATCTACATCCTGACAGGGTGTGCTGCCGGCTATCTTGCCGGCTTATTCGGCGTCGGGGGCGGCATCATCATCGTCCCTGTGCTGGCCTTCCTGTTCAAATCGACAGGGGTTGCGCAGGACGTGCTCATGCCTCTGGCCATCGGCACGTCGATGTCGGTCGTCAGCGTAACGTCCCTACTAAGTGCCCGAGCCCATTACGCCAACGGCAACGTTGACTGGAAAAGCGCAGGGCAGCTCCTTCCGGCAGTGCTGATCGGTGTCGTGGCGGGCTCGATTCTCGGCTCTCATGCACCCAAGAACATGTTATCCGGGTTAGTGATTACCTTCGAAGTTGGGGTATCTTTGATGTATCTCACGCAGGTCATGCGCAACCATCAGGAGCATGCCTTGGTTGATCGACAGTGGCCAAGATCTAGGTTGCTGTTCATTTCCGCCTTGCTCGGCTCGGTTTCGAGCGTGGTCGGGATCGCCGGGGGCACGCTTTTTGTACCCTTCCTCAATTTCTGCGGAATCAATCTGCGCAAATCTATTGGCACGGCAACAGCGCTTGGCGCCCCCCTCGGACTGTTGGCCGCAATCGTCTACATGCTCATGGGTGCGATGGGGCACAAGCACCTGCCAACTTACTCATTCGGCTTCATTTACTTCCCTGCATTTCTGGGTTGTGTCTTCGGCGGAATATGGACTACGAAGCAGGGGGCGAAGCTCGGCATGAAACTCGACATCCGCATACTGAAATTCGCTTTCGCACTGATCTTGCTCACTGCAGCTGGAAAAATGCTGTTCATTTAATGGCTCCAGGCCAATTCCCGTTGTAAACTTCCCCAAATCAGTGCCAGTCAAAACTAGAGTTTTCGGGGTGGCGAACCGCCTTTATTGACAGTGATGGGCACCACCACGCCGCTAGCGTACCGCTCGGGAAGGTTTAAACTAAAGACGGCGCAGCCCGAATGGGCCGCGGCAAACATCACATGAGCATGTCGCAGGTCATTCTGGATTCCGCGCACTGCTTCCTGATGCGCATCAGGGCTTCGTTCTGTATCTGCCTGATCCGCTCCCTGGTGACGCCCAAATGGTGGGAAATCTGCTCCAGCGTCATGGGCTCGCAGTCGTTGAAGCCGTAGCGCATTTCGAGAACGGCCCGCTCCTTCGAATTGAGCCGATCTATCAGCATGCCCACCCATTCGTACATCTGGGCCGCCTCGAGCCGTCCGTCGGGGCCCGGTCCATTCTCGTCGGGAATCGCTTCGCCTATGGAAAGGGTAGGATCGATGTCCAGCGGCGCATCGAGTGATAAGGTGGCTTCGTTCTGATGCAATGCGTCCCACGCCTCTTCGACGTCAATGCCGAGCTTGTCCGCCACATGTTCCATGTGAAACCCGTCTTCCCCGTCTCCCCTGCTTTTCATTTCCCGCCTGATTGCATTGATCTTTTTCACGACATGAACGGGAAGCCTGATGGTTCTCGACTGGTTCATGATCGCGCGTTCGATGCTCTGCCTGATCCACCATGTCGCATAGGTCGAAAAACGGAATCCGCGATCTGGATCGAATTTGTCGAGCGCATGCATGAGCCCGAGGTTGCCTTCCTCGATCAGGTCGAGGAGCGTCATGTTCGCATGCACGTATCTTCTGGCCATTTTGACGACCAGCCTCAGGTTGTGCTCGATCATTTTCTGCCTGGCAGACAAATCGCCGTCCCTGGCGAGCCTGGCGAGCGCCTTTTCCTCTTCGCCCTTCAGCAGCGCCTTGTTCCTGATTTCATTGAAATAAACCTGGGTGATGTTGGCACCGGAGTCCTCGATATCCGCATCAAGGGAAGCGCTGCGGTCGGAGTCGGCGTCGATTTCAAAATGATCGGTTGAGTACATGTCTGTCCTTCGTGCTGGTTTGGAATTATTGGCAGAGAATCAGCTTCACGATGCGCCGATCCTGATTCTGCGGTTCGAAAAGATGGATTTCGCTCATGAACGATCGGCCCTGACTGTCCAACACCTCGAAAAGATGGCCGCAATGGCACAAGTACCTTGTTCTGGGATTGATCTGCCCGTCCAGAATCATCGCGTTGTTCTCGAAATGGGGCACAAGCAGCGAGACATGGCGCCGCACCAGTTCGCCTCTCAAGTAGCCGAGGAGCCTTTCGGCAGGCTGGCTGCAATCGAGTATCATGCCGCAGGCATCCAGCGTCAGGGCGGCAACCTCTTCTTCGATCGCTGCCGGTGTGGAAACGGCATGTTGAACTGGGAGCATCTCTCAGCCTTCTCGTTTGCAAAGCAGAAACATCAGGATCTGCTAATAAAACCCTAGGGCACGCTCCATACATATTCAAGCAGTATTTTGAAAATTTGATGTCAGTTTGATCGAAGTCAAATATTCGGCATATATAATGCTGTTTTTGCCCGCCTCTCGAGATGGATCGCGCATTCAGCCAGGTCGACGTATTCACCGAAAAGCCCTTCATGGGCAACCCGGTCGCCGTCATTCACGACGCGATGGGGCTGTCAGACGGGCAAATGCAGGCGATCGCACGCTGGACGAACCTATCCGAAACCACATTCGTCCTTCCTCCGAATCATCCGGATGCGGATTACAGGCTGCGCATCTTCACCCCCAGTTCGGAGATTCCTTTCGCGGGCCATCCCACACTGGGAAGCGCATGGGCGCGTCTTCAATCGGGATTGCATCCCAAGAAGGAAGGCATTCTTGTCCAGGAATGCGCAAAGGGGCTGGTCGCGCTCAAATTCAGCGAAGAATCCGTCTTTTTGAAGCTTCCGGAGCCCGGATACAGTGAGGCTGAAGAGCATGAATTGCGCTTTGCGGCTCAAGCGCTCGGAATCGACCGATCGGAGATACTGGCCGGCGCCCATGTCGACGTGGGCCCGATCTGGTTCACCCTGCAGCTTGAATCCGCACGGAAGGTCGTCGAATTGAAGCCCGACATGGCGAAGATCGCATCGTCAGAAGGAATCACCGGCATCACCGTTTTCGGCCCGCATCCGGACGGGAATATCGAGGTCAGGTCATTCGCCCCGGCTTTCGGCGTGCCCGAAGACCCTGTCTGCGGAAGCGGAAACGGCTGCGTCGCAGCCCTGATCAGGCGAAAAAGCCTGATTTCCGGCTCTGGCTACACCGCCCTGCAGGGAAGATGCCTGGGAAGGGACGGGAAAGTGGAGATACAATACGACGATGCCATCTGGGTGGGCGGGAGGTGCGCTGTGCGCATAGCCGGCAGGATCAGGTCAGAATAGGGGAAAACCATGTTTCAATCCGTGCTGAAGGGAAGCTGCCTTTGCGGCGCAGTGCATTACGAAGTCGAGGGGGATGCGAGCCGCTTCTACCATTGCCATTGCAGGCGCTGCAGGAAGGCGACGGGAACCGGGCATGCCTCCAACCTGCTCATGGTCAACGCGTCGCTGCGCTTCACTCAGGGAAAGGAATTCCTGAAGCAGTACAAGGTGCCGGAAGCCAAGCGCTTCGGCAAGCAGTTCTGCAGCCAGTGCGGCGCGTCCTTGCCGAGAAGTTCGGGGGAATCGGACAGGATCGTCATTCCAGCAGGGTCTCTCGACGACGAGCCTCCCATCATGCCGCAGGCCAGGATATTCTGGGACTCGAGAGCCCACTGGTCCTGCGAGGACGATCTGCCGAGATTCTCCGAATACCCGGTTTGAATCAGGGCTTCAGAACGCCGATCTCCAGGGAAAGGCTGCCTTCCTGGTTCGAGAACCAGATCGACCCTTCCTGAATCAGACACTGGAGCTGCATGCTCCGCTCCGCCATTTCCGAAAGGCTGCGGGTGAATTCCGCGGGCAGATTGAAGACGGAAAGGTTGGAAAGCTTCGCCAGGCCCGATTTCGCCTGGTCCCACCAGATTTGAACGGCCCTTCCCCCGTAGGCATAGACGATCGTCCGCTCCGACCGGCTGCAGGCCTTCCTGACCAGCTTCTCGTCGGGCAAACCGACGTCTATCCAGAGACAAATGTTGCCCGTCAGATCCTTTTCCCAGAGATCGGGCTCGTCATCGGCAGAAAGCCCTCGTCCGAAAGCAAGCGCGTCCGTCGCATTGAGCGCGAAGGCGAGCAGCCTCACCATCATGCGCTCTTCGGTCTCGGAAGGATGCCTGGCGAGCGTCAGGGAATAGTCGCCGTAACGGTTGCGGTCCATGTCCGAGACCTGCAAAGCCGCCTTGTAGACGGTCGAACCTATCGCCATTTATCAGGCTGCTGCCTTCTTTGCCGTCTTTTTCGCTGCGGGCTTCTTGGCAGCAGTCTTCTTCGCAGCAGTCTTTTTGGCCGGCTTCGCCTTGCCCTTTGCCGGCTTTTCGGCTTTCTGGGCAAGGGCTTCGAGCGCGGCTTCCAGGGTCACCGTGTCGGGATCGAAGCCTGAAGGAATCTTTGCATTGTCCCGGCCGTGCTTGATGTAGGGGCCGAAGCGGCCGCTGTAGACGCCGATCGGCTTTCCGTCGGGATGCTTGCCCAGGTCTCTCAGCAGATTTCTTCCCGCCTTCTCCTCGGCGAGCAGGGCGACGGCGCGCTCGAGACCGATGTCGAAGACGCTCTCCGATTTGGGGATCGACTTGAACGATCCGTCGTGGCTGACATAGGGACCGAAGCGCCCGATGTTCGCGACGATCTTCTTCCCCGTCTCGGGATGGATGCCGACCTCCCTGGGAAGGGAAAGGAGCTTTTTCGCCACTTCCATCCCTGCCGACTCAAGCGGGATTTCCTTGGGCCAGGAGACGCGCTTGGGCTTCTTGCCCTCCGCACCCTCACCCACCTGGAGATAATGGCCGTAAGGCCCCTTGAGAAGCATCACAGGCTGTCCGCTCGCTTCGTCCGTCCCGAGGATCTGTGGCTCGTTCGTGGCGCCCTCTTCCCCCATGTTCCGCGTGTAGTCGCATTCCGGGAATCCGCTGCAGCCGACGAACCTTCCCCTTTTGCCCAGCCTCATGCAAAGCGGCTTGCCGCATTTGGGGCAGGATTCCTCGAGGAGCTCCTGGGTGACTTCCTTCCTCGAGATGTTTTTCTTCTCCTCGATGAGAGAAGAAAAACCCTGCCAGAATTCGCCAAGAAGCGGAACCCATTGCTGCTTGCCGGTTGAGACGGAATCGAGCTTGTCCTCGAGCCCTGCCGTGAAATCGTAGTTGAGGTAGGGCGAAAAATGCTCGGTCAGGAAGCGGTTGACGACATAACCCACGTCGGTGGGGACGAAGCGCTTCTTGTCCAGGATCACGTATTCCCGATCGAGCAGGGTCGAGATGATCGAGGCATAGGTGGAAGGCCGGCCTATGCCGTATTCCTCGAGCGTCTTGACCAGGGATGCCTCGCTGTACCTGGGCGGGGGCTGGGTGAAGTGCTGCTCGCCGAAAAGCTTGTCGACGGGAACAGTTTCGCCCATCTCGAGCTGGGGAAGCCTGCCTTCCTCTTCGGTCTCTTCGTCGTCGACGTCTTCCCTGTAGACTGCGATGAATCCTGCAAAAACCAGGGTTTGCCCTGTCGCGCGGAAAAGGTTTCCGGGTTTCCCGACCGAGATGTCCAGGCTCACCGTATCGAACTGGGCAGGGCTCATCTGGCTCGCGACGGTGCGCTTCCAGATCATCTCGTATAGCCTCGCCTGATCCTGGTTCAGGTATTGCGCGACGCTCTGCGGTGTCCTCATGATGGAGGTCGGCCGGATCGCCTCGTGCGCTTCCTGCGCGTTCTTGACCTTGCTCTTGTAGACGTTGGGCTGCTTGGGCAGGTAATCTCCGGCGAATTCGCGATTCACGTATTCCCTGATTTCCTCGACTGCTTCCCTGGCGAGCGACAACGAATCGGTCCTCATGTAGGTGATGAGGCCGACGGTTGCGCCGCCGAGGTCGATGCCCTCGTAGAGCTGCTGGGCGGTGCGCATGGCCCTGTCGGTAGTCATGCCGAGCTTCCTGACCGCTTCCTGCTGCAAGGTGGAAGTGGTGAACGGCGGGGCGGCATGGCGCGATTTGCGCTTCTTCTCTACGTTCTCGACGCGGCCTTCGCTTGCGGAAGAGAGGCCGTCCAGAATGGATTTCTGTTTCGCTTCGTCCGGGATGTCGAACTGCTTGAGCTTTTCCCCTTCATACTGGAAGAGCTTGGCCGAGAAGGCTTCCTTGCCCTTGTGGCTGTCGAGATGGATGGTCCAGTATTCCTTCGCCTTGAAGTTCTGGATCTCGATTTCCCGCTCGGTGATGAGCCTGAGCGCAGGGCTCTGCACCCTGCCCGCGGAAAGTCCCGGCCTCACCTTGCGCCAGAGCAGCGGGGAGAGATTGAAGCCGACCAGATAATCCAGTGCGCGCCTTGCCTGCTGCGCGTTGACAAGCGGCATGGAAATGTCCCGCGGATGGTTGATCGCTTCCTTCACGGCCGATTCGGTGATCTCGTAGAAGGCGACGCGCTTCAGGGGCTTCGATTTCAGCTTGGGCTTGGCCGCGAGGATTTCGGAGATGTGCCAGGCGATCGCCTCCCCTTCCCTGTCCGGGTCGGTCGCGAGATAGATCTGGTCGGCATGGGCTGCAGCCTTCACGATTTCGTCGACATGCCTGGCATTGCGCTCGATCAGCTGGTAGTCCATGGCGAAACCGTTTTCGGGATCGACTGCGCCCTGCTTGGGAACGAGGTCGCGCACATGGCCGAAGCTCGCCAGGATCTCGAAATCCTTGCCGAGATATTTCTTCAATGTTTTCGCCTTTGAAGGCGATTCGACGATGACCAGATTTGAGGACATACGAAATGCTTAAATTTTCAAGATTCGTGGATCATAGAAACAAAATTCGCGAAGGGCAAGAAAATTAACTCAGCCTCTGATACATTCCGCCGGGCATCCGCTTCACGATTCCCGACATTTCAAGCTCCAGCAGGCGGGCGGAAACCTTCTGGGCGGCAAGCCCTGTCCTTTCGCAAAGGACATCCGGGCCGACCGGATCGAAACCCATGGCCTCGAGAAAAGCATCAGGAACCGAAGGCCTTCCTTCCTGCGATGCATAGGCAGGCAGATTCAATTCCTCGAGAATATCGTTGGCGCTCTCTACCAGCTTTGCGCCCTGCTTGATGAGCCTGTGGGGACCCTTGGAAAGCGGGGAATGGATGGACCCGGGAACCGCGAAAACCTCTCTCCCCTGTTCCATGGCATATCGCGCCGTGATCAGGGAACCGCTCCTGATCCCCGCCTCGATGACGAGGCAGCCGAGGCAAAGGCCGCTGATGATGCGATTGCGCCTCGGGAAATTTGCGGCAAGCGGCGGCATGCCGAGCGGAAACTCGGAAATGACCAATCCTTCGTTCTCCAGCCTCTGCGCAAGAAGCGAATTTCCGGAAGGATAGCGGACGTCCATTCCCGTCCCGATCACAGCGATGCTCGAGGATGCGCCGGCAAGCCCCCCTTCGTGGGCTGCAGCGTCTATCCCGTGGGCGAGCCCGCTGACGATCGAAAGAGCCGAATCGCTCAGCGCCCTGGAAAACTGCCTGGCATTCTCGATTCCCTGGGGCGAAGCGTTCCTGCTTCCGACGACGGCCAGGGCCTGGTTGGCGAGCAGCGCACGCCTGCCCTTGAAATAGAAGAAAGGGGGAGGATCGGGAACGTCGAGCAGGAGGCGTGGATAGTCTTCGTCCGCAAGCGTGACGATGCCGCAGGCCGGATCCTCGAGCCATTTCAGCGTTTTCGCGACAAGTGCCTGGTCGGGCCCCTCGAGAATGCGCGAAGCAAGGGAATGGTCGACGACCTTGCAAAGATCCCCTCTTTTCGCGCGGAGCACGATTTCGGGATCGCCGAATGCGGAGAGGAGTTTCCTGTAGGAGGCTCCTCCCAGGCCTTCGATGGCGCCGAGAGCGATCCAGCCCGCGGCGTCCAAATCAGGGCGTCCTTACGGTATCCGTATTGAAGATCGCCCGTTTGCTGTTGACGACGAGCGCATAGGCAACCTTGTCATAGGCGCGGAAAACCATGATGAGCCCCACCCGCTCGGGCGGTAGCTTGATGCCGTTTACCTCTCTTCCCTTGCGATAAACGGCGAGCACGTCACCCAGTTCGATGCCCTTGTTCGTGCCGAGATCGATTGCGACGATGTCGTCCTGGCCGATCATGCCGCTGTAGGAGGAAAGGATGTGGCCCGAGATCATCCTGTCGGGCGCATGCGGCACGTAATGCAGAACCGTCTGCTCGATTGAGGGGAAAAGCCTGGCGCCCATGTCGATTTCCTTCACCGAGCGGGTGACCTCTATCTTTGCGGGATTGCCTGCCTTGACAAGCCTCGCCTCGCCCAGATAATCGGCTTCCATCCCGAGGGATTTTCCGGTTTCGGGGTCGACGAGCGTCCGCCCCTTTCCATAGATCGAAAAAGTGATGGCTTTGCCCTTCAATCCCGAAACATATCCGGATTCCCCCTCCCCAAGGATGTCGCTGCTTTCCGTTCCTGCGACGATGCTGGGCGCATCGTTCCATTCAGCCTCGCTCATCACCCTGGTTTTCGTCAGGAACGGGCCGATGGCGGACATGGGAATGGTCGGGATCGCCCTGCCCAGATCCTTGATCTGGATTCCCGGTTCGAGCCTGACCGTCTCAAGCGATTTCTCTTGCGGCTGCTCGATCCTGAGCCTCGTCGTCCCGTTTTCGTTTTCCATGACGATCACGTCGCCCGGATAGATGAGCTGCGGGTTTTTTATCTCTTCGCGGTTCATTCCCCAGATCTGCGGCCACTTCCATGGATCCTTGAGGAAGCGGGCGGAGATTCCCCAGAGCGTATCGCCCCGCTTGACGATGTAGCGGGCAGGCGCATGGTCCTGCAACCGGATATCCTCCGCGCCGGAACCCAAAGGAATCAAGCTCGAAAGGAAAAACAACGATATAATAATATTGCGCATTGGCGCTCCTGAGCAGGAAGACATCCTGTCAGATTCTGCATCCGGCAAAACGAATTGGCAAGTACCTATGGCACTCTTGAAAATCCTCCAATACCCTGACGAGCGGCTGCACCTCGCAGCGGAAAAGGTTGGCGTCTTCGACGAGGCGCTGAAATCGCTGGTTGCCGACATGAAGGAAACGATGTACGCTGCGCCGGGCGTCGGGCTTGCTGCGACGCAGGTCGACGTGCAAAAACAGGTGATCGTGCTCGACCTTTCGGAAACCCGCGACAATCCGATGGTCCTGATCAACCCCGAGATCACCGCCATGAGCGGCAAATCCGACGTCGAGGAAGGCTGCCTTTCGGTCCCGGGCATATTCGAGAACGTCAACCGGGCCGAGCGCATCACCGTCACGGCCCAGGATGAATCGGGAAATCCTTTCGAGATTCATGCCGACGGACTGCTCTCCATTTGCATCCAGCATGAAATCGATCACCTCAAGGGCAAGGTTTTCGTCGAATATCTTTCCAGGCTGAAACAGACAAGAATACTGGCCAAAATGAAGAAACTGGCCAGGGAGCGGATGTAGTCATTTGAAAATCATTTTCGCGGGAACTCCCCATTTCGCAGCCGCCGCCCTGGACGCCCTTGTCGAGGCGGGGCACGACATTGCCCTTGTCCTCACCCAGCCCGACAAGGCTGCAGGGCGCGGCATGAAGACAACGCCGAGCCCGGTTAAGATGCTCGCCGAAAAGCACGGGCTGCCCGTCTTCCAGCCGAACACGCTCAAGAACAGCCCTGAAATCGAGAAGCGGCTCGCCTCGCTGCATGCCGACGTCATGGTGGTCGCCGCCTACGGCCTGATCCTGCCTTCCTCCATCCTGGAAATCCCGCGCCTCGGCTGCATCAACATCCACGCCTCCATCCTGCCCAGGTGGCGCGGGGCTGCGCCCATACAGCGCGCCATTCTCGCAGGGGATCCCGCTACGGGCATTACCCTCATGCAGATGGACGCGGGGCTGGATACGGGCGACATCATCGACATCGCGCAGATCCCCATCGAGGACGACGATACGGGGGCGAGCCTGCACGACAAGCTTGCCGAACTCGGCGCACGGTCCATCGTCGGTCTGCTCTCGAAGAATCCTGCAAATCGCTTTCAGGGGAAAAAACAGGACGACGCGCTCGCCACTTATGCAGCGAAGCTGAGCAAAGCGGAAGCCTCCATAAACTGGGAAGACGATGCCAGGCAAATCGAGCGGCAAATCCGCGCCTTCGACCCTTTTCCGGGGGCTGCCTGCCAGTTCGGAGATACGCCCGTCAAGATCTGGAGGGCGCGCCTCGTCGAGGGGGTCATTGGCGCACCGGGCGAAGTGCTGAACGAGGGGGAGCTTCTCGTCACATGCGGCAAGGACGGGCTCGAACTTGAAGTGCTCCAGAAGCCCGGAGGGAAAAGGCTTCACGTGAAACAATTCCTGCCGGGATTTCCCATTCCCGCAGGCTCGAAGCTGCGCTGACCGATGCACCAGGTCCAGCGGCTTGCAAGCTACGCCGTCGCCAAAACGCTGGGCGGGCGGAACCTGACAAAAACGCTGAACGAAATCTGGCACACCCATCCCGGCTTGAATCCAGGACAGCGCGGCGCGATCCAGGACTTGAGCTACGGGGTTTTCCGCAATCTGGGTTTTCTGAAGACGATCCTCGGCATGCTCCTCAAGAAGCAGCCCAAGGACAGCCAGGTCGAAGCCCTCCTGCTGGTTGCGCTCTACCAGCTCAACTATTCCCACGCAGCGAAACATGCGGTCGTCGACCATGCCGTCACGGTCGCCCCGAAATTCGGCAAGCCCCTGGTCAATGCCGTGCTGCGCAACTTCCTCAGGCAGAAAGAGGCGCTCCTGGATGCCGCATCGAAAAGCGAAGCGGCCGTCTTCAATCATCCGAAATGGTGGATAGACAAGCTGAAAAACCAGTATCCGGAGGATTACGCGCGGATTCTGGATGCGGGAAATTCCCGTCCGCCGATGACATTGAGGGTCAACAGGAGAAAAACCTCCTCAAGCGCCTATCAGGCGCTTCTCAAGGAAAACGGGGTCGAATTCACCGTGCTTTCCGAGCAGGCCTTGATGCTCTCCAAACCCATGCCCGTGGACAGCCTTCCCGGATTTTCGGAAGGGCTCGTCTCCGTCCAGGATCTGGGCGCGCAGAAAGCGGCACCCCTCCTCGATCTCGAAGACGGCATGCGGGTGCTGGATGCCTGTGCCGCGCCAGGCGGGAAATCGGCGCATATCCTCGAGACCGCCTCGGTTGACCTGATCAGCCTCGACAACAGCCCTTCCCGCGCAAGGCAGGTCGGGGAAAACTTCGAAAGGCTGGGGCTTGCCGGGAAAATCCTGACCGCCGATGCATCCGACATCGCATCCTGGTGGGACGGCATTTTCTTCCAGCGCATCCTTGCCGATGTCCCCTGCTCCGCGTCCGGCGTTGTTCGGCGCCACCCGGACATCAAATGGCTGCGGCAGCCGGAAGACATCGCAACATTCGCAGCTCAGCAGATCGCCATCCTCGACGCTTTATGGCAAACCTTGGAAAGTGGTGGTAAATTGCTTTACTCAACCTGCTCGGTATTCGAAGAAGAAAACACGGGACTCGTCGGGCTTTTCCTGAAAAGGCATGCCGATGCGACCCTCCTGGATGACGAAGGGCTTCAATTGCTGCCTGATGACAAACAAGACGGCTTTTTCTATGCGCGCATCCAGAAGGCTTGATCCGATGCGCTTCTGGCATTTGGCCGCGCTTCTCCTCCTGTTCTGTTTTTCAGCCCATGCGGAAGGGATACGCGTCAAATCGGCTGCGTTTTCCGCCAACGACGAATACCGCCTCAACGCCTATTTCGAGATCCAGCTCAATTCGACGCTGGAGGAAGCCCTTAAAAAGGGGGTTCCCCTCACATTTCTGACCGAATTCGAGCTCACCCGGGTGCGCTGGTACTGGTTCAACGAAAAAATCGTCGACGCCACCTGGCACACAAAACTGAGCTACAACGCGCTCACCCAGCAATACAGGCTGAGCAGCGGCACGCTATACCAGAACTTCGACAATCTTTCCGATGCAGTGAGCGTTCTCGGCAGCCTGCTCCACAGGCAGGTCATCGACAAGTCCGCCCTGAAAAAGGGGGCGGACTATACCGGCATGCTGCGCATGTCGCTGGACGTTTCAATGCTGCCCAAGCCTTTCCAGATCGATGCGCTGGCATCCAACGAATGGGACCTGAGCTCCGACTGGTATAAATGGAATTTCGTTCCGTGACGGCAGCATCTTGAAATATCTCCTGATCATTTGCGCCGCCCTCGGCGCGGTACTGCTCTATCTGCTGTCGCTTGCCAGCGCCAACACCGCCCTGTTCTCCAAGCACTATACCGTCCTGTTCGGCCTGAGCGGGGGCATTGTTCTGCTTCTTTCCGGGCTCGTCGCCTATCAGCTCTTCGTGCTGCTCAGAAAGCTCAAGACCAAGGTGTTCGGCGCCAAGCTGACCTTTCGCCTCGTGCTTTTCTTTTCGCTCATGTCCATCCTTCCTGGCGTATTGATTTACACGCTTTCCGTCCAGTTTCTTTCCAAAAGCATCGAATCCTGGTTCGACGTCAGGGTGGACAAGGCGCTCGAAGGCGGGCTCAATCTCGGGCGGACGACGCTCGACAACATGAGCAAGGATCTCGAAAAAAGGGCGAACGCCATGGCTTTCTCCCTGGCCGATCTTCCGGACGATCTTCTTCCTTCGAATTTCAGCCGCATGGTAGACCAGACGGGCGCGCAGGACGGCACCCTCTTCAGGAAATCGGGGCAGATCATCGCTTTTTCCGGCTCGGAAAACGAAGGACCCGTACTCGACTTCCCTTCGCCTTCGGTCCTCCATCAGATCAGGATGCAGAAGCCCTACAGCGTCGTGGAATCGATTCCCGGGAAAGGGCTTTACCTGCGCGTCGTCGTTCCCGTGAACGTCTTGAGGCTCAATGAAGACATTCGCGTCCTGCAGCTTCTCAAGCATGTGCCCAAGCAGCTGGCCAAGGATGCGGAAACCGTCCAGAACGTCTATCGCGACTACCAGGGCCTTTCCCTCTCGAGACTGGGTTTGAAAAGACTGTACGGCCTGACGCTGACGCTTTCGCTCCTGCTCGCCCTGCTTTCCGCACTTGCCGTCGCTTTCTTCATCAGCGAAAAACTGAGCGCGCCGCTCGCCATCCTTGCCGAAGGAACGCGCGCAGTCGCCCAGGGGGATTTCAGCCAGTTCCATCCTGTCAGGAGCCGCGACGAACTGGGCATACTGACCCAATCCTTCAACCTGATGACGCACCAGCTTGCCGAAGCACGGGCTTCCGTCCAGAAAAACCAGGAACAGCTCGAAAGCGCAAAAGCGTATCTCGAAAGCATCCTCTCCAGCCTGTCGTCCGGCGTACTCGCTTTCGACAAGTCATTCGTCCTGCGCTCGGCCAATCCCGCCGCCAGGGCGATTCTCGGCCTGGATTTTTCAGATCTCTGGAATGCGCCGCTCGGCGAATGGGGATGGCACCATCCTTTCCTCGAACCGCTTTCATCCGAGATCCGCAAGGAATTCGCATCATCGGACGAGATCGAATGGCAAAAGCAGCTCGATATTTCCGGAAAAGGCAGCACGCAGATCCTGCTGGTGCGCGGTTCCCGCCTTCCTGACGTTACGGAAAACGGCTACCTCGTCGTTTTCGACGACATCACGCACCTCGTCCAGGCACAGAGAAGCGCAGCCTGGGGAGAAGTGGCGAGGCGTCTTGCGCACGAAATCAAGAATCCGCTCACGCCCATCCAGCTTTCCGCCGAACGGCTCCAGCAAAAGCTTGAAAGCAAACTGGATCCGCAGGACAGCAAGATGCTGACCCGCTCCACACAGACCATCGTCAATCAGGTCTCCGCACTCAACAGCATGGTGGATGCGTTCAGCAAATATGCGAAAACGGCAGAGCCCCAGTTCCAGCCGGTGGATCTCAACCTCCTGATCCGCGAAGTGCTCGCGCTTTACGAATCTTCGCGCATTTCTGTGCAGCTCGATGAGCGCCTGCCTAAAATCAACGGAGACCAGACCCAGCTTCGTCAGGTCATGCACAATCTGCTGAAAAATGCACAGGATTCCCTCACCGATTCAGAAAATCCGCAAATCGACGTATCGACCCAGTCAGAGGGCAATTTCGTCAGATTGAGCATCGCCGACAACGGCACCGGATTTCCGGAACAGCTGATGTCCAGGGCCTTCGAACCCTACATCACGACCAAACCGAAAGGAACCGGTCTGGGTCTTGCCATCGTCAAAAAGATCGTGGAAGAGCACAATGGCTCGATTCAGATCGAAAACGTCAACCCCAAGGGAGCTCGCGTCAACATCTCCCTTCCTTCGCTCAAGGAGGCTTGAATGAGCGCAAAACAGATTCTTGTCGTCGATGATGAAATAGGCATCCGCGATCTCTTGTCGGAAATTCTCTGGGACGAAGGCTACCAGGTCGTCCTGGCAGAAAATGCGGAGGAGGCCAGGCTGAGACGAAACACGGCAAGGCCGGATCTCGTTCTCCTCGACATATGGATGCCCGACACGGACGGCATCACCCTTCTGAAGGAATGGGCCAATTCCGGATTGCTCACCATGCCGGTCGTGATGATGTCGGGTCACGGAACCATCGATACCGCAGTGGAAGCAACGCGTATAGGCGCCTGCGATTTCCTCGAAAAGCCCATCGCCCTGCAGAAGCTGCTCAACACCGTGGGCAGGGCATTGCAAAGGAATACCAGCGCGGGAAGCATGCTCCTTTCCCTTTCTTCGCTCGGCAAAAGCAATGTCGTTGCAGAACTGAAAAGAACGCTGGAACATGCCAAGCAACTGACCCTTCCCGTACTGCTGACGGGAGAACCGGGTTCCGAAATAGAAATTTGCGCCAATTTCTTCAGAAACCCCAATTTTCCCTGGGTGGAAATCAAGGAATCAAGCGCACTGTTTTCTTCAGAACTGCTCGATCGGGCAAAGGAAGGCTTCATCTTCATCAAGGAAATCGGCGACTTCGACAAGGAAGAACAGAAGGCATTGCTTTCCCTTTTCAACAAGGCGGAACAAAACGGAATCAAGCTGATCTGCGCTTCGAGCAAACCGCTTGCCAATCTCGTTGCCCAGGGTGAATACGACGCAGACCTTTTCCAGAAGCTCATGAGCCTTACCGTCGTCATCCCTCCTCTGAGGTCGCACCCGGAAGACATCCCCAATCTAGCCAATCTGATTCTTTCCCAATACGTTGAATCAAATGAAGTTCCGATAAAGAAATTCAGTACCGCATCACTCAATGCATTGCGCAACTATGCCTGGCCGGGCAATCTTGCCCAGCTCATGGCAACCATCAAATCACTGGCACTCACTTCACTGGAAGAGGAAATCACGCTGGCCAACACGAACCAGATACTCACCAAGCAGAAAAACAATATTGAAGAGAAAGGGCTTCCCTTTCCCCTGGATCTGCCATTGCGTGAAGCCAGAGACGCTTTCGAAAAGATGTATTTCGAATATCATCTTTCCAGGGAAAACGGTGGAATTTCAAAGGTTGCCGAAAACGTCGGACTGGAAAGAACCCATCTCTA
>JAJZPK010000030.1 GCA_021811205.1 Pseudomonadota bacterium | reverse complement strand
TCTGGGATGCGCGGTTGATGATTGATCCTGCGCGGCGTGCGGCCTTGACCGCTGTGTTGAGCATAGGGTGCATGGGGCGTCTCTGAGATTCTACGAACTGCGGTATTCTAACAGGTTTGGACGTGATATTTGATCGAAGGGGGTTTCGGGTGTGGATCAGGGGATAGTCAATGTGCGCATCGTACTTTGCAGGACGAGTCATCCCGGGAATATCGGGGCGGCCGCGCGCGCCATGAAAACCATGGGGCTTTCAAGCCTCCATCTTGTATCTCCCAAATGGTTTCCCCATGCTGATGCCACTGCACGCGCTTCCGGAGCGGAAGATCTGCTGGAGCAATGCAAGGTCAGCGATACGCTCGACGATGCGCTCTCCGGCGTTCGCTTGGCTATTGCGGTGACGGCGCGATCAAGGGACCTCTCTCACGAAGTGCATGATGCGCGGGAAGCTGCGCGCATCGCGCTGAATGAAGCCGCACAGGGCGATGTGGCGCTGGTTTTCGGTACGGAAATGTCGGGACTCACGAACGAGGAAGTCGGGAAATGCAGCATCATTTCGACCATTCCTGCAAATCCGAAATATTCTTCACTGAATCTTGCCGCCGCAGTCCAGATCATGGCATACGAATTGAGAATGGCTGGTGCGCTAGAGCCAGCGCCGCGTGAAAAGCCGCTTGATCTTGCGACATTCGACGAAATCGAGCATTTTTACCAGCATTTGGAAGAAACTTTGGTTAAGATTGGATTTCTCGATCCGGAAGAGCCCAAGCGGCTGATGACCAGGCTTAGACGGCTGTTTGCAAGAAGCAGACTGGAAAAAACCGAGGTGAACATCTTGAGGGGAATTTTGCGGGATCTGACCGAATATCCTAAAGAGCGGCGATGAAATTGTTTGAATCCATCAAGGAAGACGTCAAGGTCGTATTCGAACGCGATCCGGCTGCGCGAACCCGATGGGAGGTGATGACCTGCTATCCTGGTTTCCATGCCGTCCTGATCCATAAATTGTCTCATCGCCTTTGGCTTGGCGGCCTGAAATGGCTGGCGCGCTTTACAGCGCATGTCGGTCGCTGGCTCACAGGTATTGAAATCCATCCCGGGGCGAAAATAGGCAGGCGTGTGTTCATTGACCATGGCATGGGAGTCGTCATCGGCGAGACGGCCGAAATAGGCGAAGATTCGACGCTTTATCACGGCGTGACGCTTGGCGGCACATCATGGAAGGAAGGCAAGCGCCATCCCACGCTGGGCAAAGGCGTAATCGTCGGGGCAGGTGCAAAAATCCTGGGGCCCATCGTGATCGGGGATGGCGCGAAAATCGGCTCGAACGCCGTTGTCGTCAAGGATGTTCCGAGCGGCGCGACTGCGGTGGGCATCCCGGCCAGAATTCTGGACGAGGTCAGGCAGGCCAGGGAGAAAAAGGCTGAAAAATTGGGCTTCAGCGCTTATGCGATCGGAGACGACATGAATGATCCCTTCACCAAGGCGATCCATGGGCTGATCGACCATAGCGCAGCAACCGATCACAAAATCGACCTGATCCTGCAGTACCTGGATAAAATCGGCGTGCACACAGAAGAAGCCAAGGCAACGGCCGACGGCTTCGATCCTAAATACCTCAATAAAATAGTTGACTGATTTTTTGGAGTTGATATTATAGTTGACAAAAGAAATCGGGTATAACCCGGTCTCGTCAATCTATACGGAGTGAACCATGAGATTAACCACCAAAGGCAGATTTGCCGTGACAGCCATGGTCGATCTGGCCATCCATTCTGATGGTGCGCCGGTCACCCTGGCGGGGGTGAGCGAGCGCCAGTTGATTTCTCTTTCCTATCTTGAGCAGTTGTTCGGCAGATTGAGGCGGCACGGCCTGGTCGAGAGCGTTCGCGGACCGGGTGGCGGATACTGCATCGCCAAGCCGCTTGACCGGATTTCTGTCGCGCAGATCATTCTCGCGGTCGACGAACCGCTGGATGCGACGAAATGCGGCGGAAAGGCCAATTGCAAGGGCGATGGTCCCTGTCTCACCCATAATCTCTGGACGGATCTCACCGACCAGATCTACAGCTACCTCGAATCCATTACGCTGGATCAGCTGATTTACGGCAAGATGAACCAGAGCGAGGCGCGGATGGCGTTTGTACCAGCCTGATGCCGGTTTACCTGGACTGCAATGCCACGACCCCGGTAGGAGATGAAGTTCTGGAAGCAATGCTTCCATATCTCCGTGCCGGTTTTGGAAATCCGTCCAGCGCCCATTCCTTCGGCAGAATGGCCAGGGAGGCGGTAGAAAACGCAAGAAGCCAGATCGCATCCGCCTTGGGATGCGCCAGTTCCCAGGTCATCTTCACCAGCTGCGGCAGCGAAGCAAACAACCATTTTATCAAGGGCCTTGCAGGCTATGTGAAACCTTCTCAGGTTGCCGTCAGTGCGATCGAGCATCCCAGCGTTTCCAAATCGGCAGAATCGCTCGCACGTTCAGGATGGACTGTGCGCAAGATCAGGGTCGACGAGAAGGGGGTTGTCGACATGCATGATGCAGAAGCGGCGATGTCCGCGCCGACCGGCATGCTCTCCGTGATGCTTGCCAACAACGAGACAGGCGTCGTGCAAAACATCGGCATGCTCTCCGAAATGGCAAGAAGCAGGAAAATATGGATGCATACCGATGCAGTCCAGGCGTTCGGCAAGATTCCTTTTGATTTCCCGTCTCTCGGCGTGCACGCCATGACAATCTCTTCGCACAAGATTTACGGTCCGAAAGGCGCTGGGGCGCTGATCCTGGACAAACGGCTTTCGCTCAATCCGCTCATCGACGGGGGGGGGCAGGAATCAGGATTGCGTTCGGGAACCGAGAACGTTGCCGCGATAGTGGGGTTTGGCGTTGCAGCCATGCTTGCCAGAACCCGGCAGGAACATTTTGCGAGCAGCATGGCGAAGATGAAGCTGCATCTGGAGGAAGCCTTGCGAGGCATGGGGGCAGTGTTCTTTTCGGATGCCGCTCGCACGCTCCCCAATACTGCCTATTTTTCCTTCCCTGGCATCGAAGGCGGAACGCTCGTCAGCGAAATGGATAGAATGGGATTTGCGATTGCGAGCGGCTCGGCCTGCTCGAGCGGAAAGACAGAACCGAGCGGGACGCTGCTCGCCATGGGCGTATCGCCTGAATTGGCGCGCGGCGCAGTGAGGGTGAGCCTTGGGTTGGAGAATACCGATGCCCATATCGCTGGTTTTCTCGAAGCAATGCACAGAACACTGGATCGATTGTCGTCCATGGCTTCACGCATTCAAGTCTGAAGCGCATTCAGGAGCTCGGCTTCGACGCGGATCAGCGTCTTGGGATTCTCCAGCACATTTCCGGAGATCAGGAAGGTATCCTCTGCCCGCTCGCCGAGCGTGTTGATTCTGGCACTATGCACATCGATTTGATGATCCTTCAGCGTATTTGCGATTTTCGACAGGAGACCGGGCCTGTCGCCTGCGATAATCGAAAGCACCCGGTAAGCGCCTTTTTCGTCAGGCACGATGCTGAGTTGCGGCGGTATGGGGAAATGCCTCAGATGTCGGCTGAGGCGCGCTTGGATGGGCGATTGCTCGGCATTTTCGCGACTGAGCCGCTCTCCCAATTCGAATTCGACGAAGCTGATCAGGTTCCGGTATTGCTCGACCTTGCGTTCTGGGTCGAGCACTAGGAAGCTGTCCAGATTGTAGCCGTGCTTGGTCGTGTGGATGCGCGCTTCGGCGATATTGTAGCCGATGCGCTCGAAAAACCCGCTGATCCGGGCGAACAGATCGGGTCTGCTTTTCGCATAGATCATGACTTGCAACCCTTCGCCGACCTGGCTCAGTCTCGCCTTGACGATGGGGTGTTCTGTTTCGACGCGGTTGTAGAGCACGCGCGCATGCCAGGCGATTTCGTTGGCATCATGCTGCAGAAAATAATTCATTCCGAGTTTGGACCAGAGCGACTTCTGGCTGTCCTTGGGCATGGCGTAGACCTGCAGCAGTCTCACTGCCTCGATCTGGCGCATCTGGAAATTGCCTGCCGAAGAGGGTTTGTCTCCCCTGAGGCAGCGCTGGGAAGCCCTGTACAGATCTTCTAGCAGTTTCTCCTTCCAGGCGTTCCACACCGTCGGACTGGTGCCTCTGATGTCGGCAACGGTGAGCAGATAGAGCGCGGCAAGCTGCTTTTCCGAGCCGATTTTCGCCGCGAATGCGGCAATCACCTCGGGATTGGACAAATCCATCTTCTGCGCTGTGGAAGACATGAGCAAATGGTTTTCGACGAGATTGCCGACCAGCACGGCATTTTCTTCGGAAAGTCCATGCTGCCTGCAGAAAATCAGCGCATCGCGCTTTCCAAGCTTGGAATGGTCTCCCCCCCGACCCTTGGCGATGTCGTGAAAGAGACCAGCGAGATAAAGCACCTCGGGGTGGTCGAATTCGCTGAAGATCCTGCTGCAAAGCGGATATTCGTGGGTGTATTCGGCCATGGCGAAGCGCCGCAGGTTGCGTACCACCTTGAGGATGTGCTCGTCCACCGTGTACACGTGGAAGAGATCGTGCTGCATGCGTCCCACAATGCGGCCGAAGGCGGGAATGTATTTTCCCAGCACGCCGTACTGGTTCATTCGCTGCAGGGTATGCGAGACGCCTTTGGGGGCCTTCAGTATCTCCATGAACAGCTTGCGGTTCTCTTCCCTTTTTCGGAAGTTTGCATCGATTTTCGATGTGGCTCGCCAAAGCGCGCGCAATGTCTCGGAGCTGATGCCCTTGAGTTCCGGGTGACGCTCGATCAGCAGGAAGCATTCCAGAATGGCGCTCGGGTTTTCGGTGAAAAGGGTTTCGCTTCTTGCGGCGAGCAGGTCGTCCCTGACTTCGAAGCGTTCGTTGAGCACGACTCTCGTGACCGGGGAGGCCGCGAACACATTGCTTCGCATGTTCTGCAGCAAAATGGTATTGAGTTGGGAGACCGATTTCGCGACCCGGTAATAACGTTGCATCAGCTGCTCGCTGGCGCGGCGGGAGTGCCTTTCGATATAACCGAATTCTTCTGCGAGATCGGTCTGGTAATCGAAAAGCAGTCTGTCCTCTCTTCTCGATGCGAGATAATGAAGGCGGATGCGCAGATTTTCCAGAAAGGCCTGATGGCGGCCGATACGCAGCGCCTCGCTTTTCGTGATGATGCCGTGTTTGGCCAGTTCGTTCCATGAAGTGCCGAGATTGCAGGCCTTGCCGATCCAGATCAGGGTCTGCAAATCCCGGAGGCCGCCAGGGCTTTCCTTCAGGTTCGGCTCGAGATCGCCGTAAAGGCGCAGGTGACGTTGCTGCTGTTCGAGCTCCTTGGCATTGAAAAAGTTTTTGCAATCGATCGAATTTCTCAATTCGCGCGTAAAGGATCGATACAACTCCCGGCTGCCCGCAAGACGCCTCGATTCGAGCATGTTGGTTTGAACCGTGATGTCCTTGGCGGCTTCGGTGATGCATTCATCCAGGGTGCGCACGCTGTGCCCGACATCGAGTCCGGAGTCCCAAAGCAAGCCCACGAAGCGCACCAGCTTTTCAGCGGTTTCCGGATTTGCCGCCTCGTCGAGCAGGATCAGCAGGTCGATGTCGGAATAGGGGAACAGGGCCTTTCTTCCGTATCCGCCCACGGCAAGAAGCGCAGCGCCCTCCGGCGGGGAAATGCTTGACCAGGACGATATCAGCAAGGAATCGACGAGGCGGGTCAGGTTTTTCATCAGAACGGCTGCTCGCCCGTCCTGCTCGAATCTTGCTTTGAGGGCCTGCTTGCCTTCGATAAGCTGCTGCTTGATTGTTTCCGATTCAGGCTTCAAGGCAATATGGCCGGGGGGGAGCCCGCAGACAAGGTCAGCACTTCGTATCCTGTTTCGGTGACGAGCACCGTGTGTTCCCATTGCGCGGAAAGGCTGTGGTCCTTCGTGACCACAGTCCATCCATCGCCCAGATGGCGAATGGCTGCCTTGCCTGCATTGATCATGGGCTCGATGGTGAAGATCATGCCTGTCTGCAGTGTCAGACCGGTTCCTGATGCGCCATAATGCAATACCTGTGGTTCCTCGTGGAAATTGACGCCTATGCCATGCCCGCAGTATTCGCGGACGACGCTGTATCCGTTCTTTTCGGCATGCTTCTGTATGGCGGCGCCGATGTCCCCGAGTCTGTTTCCGGGCTTCACCTGATGGATGCCGCGCCACATGCATTCGTAGCTGATGTCGCACAGGCGTCTGGCATGGGGAGCGACTTCGCCGACGCAGAACATGCGGCTGGTATCCCCATGATAACCGTCCTTGATGACGGTGATGTCGATATTCAGAATATCCCCGTTCTTGAGCTGCTTCTCCCCGGGGACGCCGTGGCAGATCTGATGATTGATGGAAGTGCAGATCGACTTTGGATAAGGCCTGTGACCGGGCGGCGCATAATTCAGGGGGGCTGGTATAGCATTTTGCACGTTGACCATGTAGTCGTGGCAAAGCCTGTCCAGCTCTTCGGTCGTGATCCCGGATTTCACGAAGGGGGCGATGTAGTCCAGGACTTCTCCTGCAAGTCTCCCCGCTACACGCATTTTCTCGATTTCCTGCGGGTTCTTGATGCTGACTGCCATATTTCATTTCCTTGCCTTGGTGAGTGCTGAGCATAGCGAATAGCGCTGCTCAAGGCAAACGGTTGTTGAGTGAACTGCGGTCGAAGTGCTACAATCTCGTACTTGGCCCGGCAAGCGTAATATCGATCGGGCCGAATTCGCACATCCGATCTACGGGGTGCCCTTGATGGGTCAATCGGTCGGATGGAGGCTATAACCCTTATTTGGAGAAACAAATGTCAGTCACGATGCGTCAAATGCTTGAAGCGGGTGTCCATTTCGGTCACCAGACACGTTACTGGAATCCGAAGATGGCGCAATACATTTTCGGGCACCGCAACAAGATCCATATCGTCAACCTTGAAAAGACGTTGGCGAAATACCAGGAGGCGATGAAACATGTTCGCCAGCTCGCTTCCAACAAGGGGACGATTCTTTTCGTCGGCACGAAGCGCCAAGCGCGCGAGATCATCAAGGAAGAGGCTATCCGTTGCGGCAGCCCTTATGTCGATCACCGCTGGCTCGGCGGCATGCTGACCAATTTCAAGACGGTCAAGCAATCGATCAAACGCCTGCACGACATGGAAACCATGATGCAGGACGGATCGATGGACAGGCTTTCGAAGAAAGAAGCCCTGGAGCTCCATCGCGAATACGAAAAGCTTGAGCGCAGTCTCGGCGGGATCAAGGACATGCCTAATCTGCCCGATGCACTTTTCGTCATCGACGTCGGTTACCAGAAAGGCGCGATTGTTGAGGCGGGCAAGCTTGGTATCCCCGTGATCGGCGTGGTCGACACCAATCATTCTCCTGAAGGGGTATCTTACGTTATTCCGGGGAACGACGATTCCAGTCGCGCCATCCGGCTTTATGCAAGGGGCGTGGCCGATGCCATTCTGGAAGGCAGGAGCCAGGTCATCAAGGAGCTGGTCAGTGATGACTTTGTCGAGGTCAGTGATCCGGGCGACGCAGCAGAATAATCCAGGAAAAGGGGCGCTGGCCCCTTTTTTTTAAACTTTGTTTATTTATTAGGAGTTGTACAGATGGCGGAAATTACCGCAGGCATGGTGAAGGAACTGCGCGAGCGGACCGGCCTTGGCATGATGGAATGCAAGAAGGCGCTGACCGAGACGAACGGCGACATGAAGGCCGCCGAAGATCTGCTCAGAATCAAGAGCGGCGCCAAGGCGAGCAAGGCAGCTGGCAGGGTTGCCGCTGAAGGCATTATCGGTGCTTTCATCTCGCCCGACAGAAAAACAGGTGCGCTTGTCGAAGTCAATTGCGAAACCGATTTCGTTGCCAAGAACGTGGATTTCATCGATTTCGCGAAATCGCTGGCGCAATTTGCAAGCGAGAACGATCCGTCCGACGTGGCGGCATTGTCTGCTGCCGGCATGGGAGGCAAGACGGTGGAAGAGATTCGCCAGGAGCTCGTCATGAAGCTCGGTGAAAACATCAGCATTCGCAGGTTGGCGCGATTCAAGACGGAAGGGCAGCTGGCATTCTATCTGCACGGATCCAAAATCGGCGTGCTGGTCGATTATGCAGGCGCGGACGAGGGGCTCGGCAAGGATATCGCCATGCACATCGCGGCAAGCAAACCGGTTTGCGTTTCGAAAGATGAAGTGCCTGCGGAGCTGATTTCCAGGGAGCGCGAAATCTACACCGCTCAGGCGGCAGAAAGCGGCAAACCGGCGAACATCGTCGAGAAGATGGTGGATGGCAGAATGGCCAAATACCTTGCCGAAGTCACCCTCTTGGGGCAGCCCTTCGTGAAGGATCCGGATCAGACGGTTGAGAAGCTGTTGGCTGCCAAGGGTGCCAAGGTCAATACCTTCCAAATGTTCGTTGTCGGCGAGGGCATCGAGAAAGCCGCTTCCGATTTTGTTGCCGAGGTGATGGCGCAAGTGGGGCAATCTTGACGAGACCTGCCTACAAGCGGATTCTGCTCAAACTGAGCGGGGAAGCGCTCATGGGTGACGACAGCTACGGCATCAATCGCCCGACGATCGAACGCATCGTGTCCGAGATCAAGGAAGTCGTCGAAATGGGCGTTCAAGTAGGTATCGTGATCGGCGGCGGAAATATTTTCCGTGGCGTCGCCCTCGGTGCCGCTGGCATGGATAGGGCGACTGCCGACTACATGGGCATGATGGCAACTGTCATGAACGCGCTTGCACTGCAGGATGCGATGCGCGGTGTGGGGCTGGGTTGCCGTGTCCAGTCCGCGCTCAATATCGAGCAGGTCGCAGAGCCCTATATACGCGGAAAGGCGATGCGCTACCTGGAAGAAGGCAAAGTGGTGGTGTTCGCGGCAGGGACAGGCAATCCTTTTTTCACGACCGACACGGCAGCGGCCTTGCGCGGTATGGAAATGAACGTGGACATCGTTCTCAAGGCGACGAAGGTAGACGGCGTGTATACTGCAGACCCGATGAAACATCCCGACGCAGCGCGCTACAGCCGGCTGAGTTTCGACGAGGCCATCCAGAAGAACCTCAAGGTCATGGATGCCACGGCGCTCGCACTGTGCCGCGACCAGAACATGAATGTGAACGTATTCAGCATATTCAAGACTTCCGCCTTGAAGCGGGTCGTGCTCGGGGAGGACGAGGGAACTCTGGTATACTGCTGATTTCAGCATATTTGGGAAGAAAAGATGTTGGGTGAAGTCAAGAAATCTGCCGAACAAAGGATGAGCAAGGCGCTCGAGGTCCTGAAAGTCGATTTCTCGAAGGTCAGGACGGGCAGGGCGCATACCGGCATACTCGATCATGTGATGGTCGATTATTACGGGAATCCGACTCCGATCAGCCAGGTTGCCAATGTGAGCCTTCTGGATGCGCGTACCATCAGCGTATCTCCTTGGGAAAAGAAGATGCTGTCGCAGATCGAGAAGGCGATCAGGGATTCCGATCTGGGGCTCAATCCTTCCTCCGTCGGTGACATCGTGCGTGTCCCCATGCCGATGCTCACTGAAGAGCGCAGGCGCGATCTCATCAAGGTGGTCAAGGGGGAAGCCGAGAACGCACGAGTTTCCATCAGGAATATCCGCAGGGATGCCAATTCCTCGCTCAAGGATCTCGTCAAGGACAAGGTGATATCCGAAGATGAAGAAAGACGCGCTCAGGATGAAATCCAGAAACTGACGGACCGTCATATCGCCGAAGTCGACAAAGCATTACAGCTCAAAGAAGCCGATCTCCTGGCAGTCTGATGACCCAGTTCAAAAGCTCGACCTGCGAAATACCATCGGCAAGGAGCGTTCCGGCGCACATCGCGATCATTATGGATGGAAATGGCCGATGGGCCAAGAAGCGCCTGTTGCCGAGAATTGCAGGACATCAGCGGGGAGTCAAAAGCGTACGCAGCACAATCAGGCATTGCAACAGCCTGGGTGTCGATTATCTGACTCTGTTCGCATTCAGCAGCGAGAACTGGCGCAGACCCAAGGATGAAGTCTCGTTCCTGATGACACTTTTCTACAGTTCGCTTGCGCGCGAGATCGAGCAGATGCACAAGGACAACTTGCGCTTCAGGGTGATCGGAGACATTTCGCCTTTCGATTCCAAGCTGGTGTCCTTGATCAGGGATGCAGAGACGCTTACTCGAGACAACGGTGGGCTGAACCTGACGGTTGCAGCCAACTACGGTGGAAGATGGGACATCATGCAGGCGATGAAACGGATGCTGAAAGAGCGGCCGGCGCATGCCGAGGAATTTTCCGAAAACGATCTTTCACCGTATCTGTCCATGAGCTATGCTCCGGAGCCCGATCTTTTCATCAGGACAGGCGGGGAGCAGCGGATCAGCAATTTCCTGTTGTGGCAGCTTGCCTATGCCGAGCTGTATTTCACTGATACGCTATGGCCGGATTTCGATTCTGCAGCGCTCGATCTCGCCATTTGTTCCTATCAGGCGAGGGAGAGGCGATTCGGTCGGACCAGCGAGCAACTGCCTTCCAAAAATGCTTAAAGCCAGGATACTGACCGCTGTCGTATTGGTTCTGGTTTTCCTGGGTGCACTGTTTCTTTTCTCGGATGAGTTCTGGGCTGGAATGAGCTTGGTCGTGACTATTCTCGCCTGCCGGGAATGGGCCAGGCTGGCTTCTTTTTCGAAATTGCTGATGCAGTTATACATCGTGCTGACTATCATGCTGTCGTTCCTGTTTTTCTGGTTGATCCAGCTTGACTCAAGCCGCATCCTGTTTTTTTACGGCATCTCGGCGCTGTTCTGGATCGTGATTGCACCGTTCTGTCTGGCAACAGGCTGGCGGCCCCGGCATCCGGTGCTCATGGCCTGCATCGGCTGGATCATCCTGATACCGACCTGGCTTGCCATGATCGATTTGAGATTGCATGGCCCGTGGCTCCTGCTTGGCGTGATGGCCATTGTGTGGATTGCTGATACCGCAGCCTATTTCAGCGGCAGAAAATTCGGAGCGCACAAGCTTGCACCTTCCATCAGCCCTGGAAAAACCTGGGAGGGGGTGGCAGGCGCCGTGTTCGCAGTTGCACTTTATGCGTGGATCCTGATTTTTTTCGGCAATACCGATTCCCTGCCCATTGGACCATTCTGGCTGATCCCGTCGGCCTTGCTGCTCTTGGCATTCAGCATTGTCGGGGATTTGTTTGAATCCCAGGTCAAGCGCAATGCCGGTCTCAAGGATAGCGGAAACATTCTTCCAGGCCACGGCGGCATTCTCGACCGCATCGACAGTTTGACTGCAGCGTTGCCCATGGCGGCGCTGGGCCTCATGCTTGCGCAATACTGGTCATGAAAATGCAAAAAATCACCATACTCGGTTCCACGGGCAGCATCGGACAAAGCACCCTCGATGTCGTCAGTCGACATCCTGAAAAGTTTGCGGTCCATGCGCTGAGCGCCAATACGAGGCACGACCTCATGCTCGAGCAATGTCTGAAGTTCAGACCCAGACACGCAGTGATGCTCGACGAGGAAAGCGCTGAGATCTTGCGTGAAGGCGTGAAGCGGGCCGGTCTGGAGACGGAAGTCGAAACCGGCATGGCTGCTTTGGAAAAAATTGCGTCATTGCCTGATGTGGACACCGTGATGGCTGCCATCGTCGGTGCGGCAGGCATGCGACCCTCACTTGCTGCGGCGAAAGCGGGAAAAAGAATATTGCTCGCCAACAAGGAAACCCTGGTCATGACGGGGAAGCTTTTCATTGATGCGGTCAGGGAGAACGGCGCAACGCTTCTCCCGATCGACAGCGAGCACAATGCCATATTCCAGGTTTTGCCGCGCAATGATGCAAATCGCGAAGGCGGGGTGAAGCGTATCCTGTTGACTGCATCCGGCGGCCCTTTCAGATCGTTTGCGAAGGAAGCGCTCGACCATGTCACGCCGGATGAAGCATGCAATCATCCCAACTGGTCGATGGGCAGGAAGATCTCAGTCGATTCCGCGACGATGATGAACAAGGGGCTTGAAGTGATCGAGGCGCATTGGCTGTTCGATGCTTTGCCCGAGACAATCAAGGTTGTCGTGCATCCGGAGAGCATCATCCATTCCATGGTCGAATACATTGACGGCTCCATTCTCGCCCAATTGGGTAACCCGGACATGAGGACCCCCATTGCCTATGCATTGGGATTCCCGGACAGGATCGAATCAGGCGTCGGTTCGCTCGATCTTTGCAAGATAGCGTCATTGCACTTCGAAGAGCCGGATTATGGTCGATTTCCTTGTCTTGCGCTTGCCTTTGAGGCGCTAGAAGCGGGGGGAGCTGCGCCGACCATACTGAATGCGGCGAACGAAGTCGCAGTACAATATTTTCTCGACGGAAAAATCCGCTTTTCAGCGATCCCCAGGATTATTTCGGGCGTATTGGACAAGCTCGGTGCGCTTCGGCTCAACAGTCTTGACGAGGCCTTCGAGATCGACAGCATGGCGAGGATCGCGGCGAGAGAGCAGGTTTCATGAGCATGATTTTTACGCTTGCCGCATTTGCAATAGCGTTGGGCATACTCGTCGTGGTACATGAGATGGGACACTATGCGGTAGCCAAGGCATGCGGAGTCAAGGTGCTGCGGTTTTCCGTCGGTTTCGGCAGGCCGCTTGTTTCATGGCGGATCGGATCCGACAAAACGGAATGGTCGATCGCTGCCTTTCCACTCGGCGGTTACGTCAAGATGCTCGACGAACGCGAAGGCATGGTTGCGGCCGAAGAGCTGCACCGCGCGTTCAACAGGAAACCCGTCATCCAGCGCATTCTGATTGTCCTTGCCGGCCCACTGTCCAACCTGATTCTGGCGATTCTTCTTTACTGGGTGCTTTTCATGCACGGCATTCCTGGATTGAAGCCGATTCTGGGCGAAGTGAAGCCGGGCACGGCCGTGGCGAGCGCGGGCTTCTCATCGGGAGAAGAACTTCTTGAGATCGATCATCACCCTGTCAGCACCTGGGAAGACGCGCGATGGTTCCTGATCCAGCAGGCCGTGAAAGGCGGCATGGTCGATATTTCAGCTCGCGGCAAGAAAGAGGAGTTGCTTCACCATCAGCTTGACTTGAGCCATGCGGATATCGATTCCAGGAATTTCCTGACCAGTTTGGGGTTCGTCGAGGCAAAACTTGTCGTGCCAGCAGTCATCGGGGAAGTGGTCGAAGGCGGGCCTGCAGGGCGAGCCGGATTCCAAACTGGAGACAGGATCGTCTTGCTGGGCGGGAAACATGTCAATAGCTGGGACGATGTGGCTAATTTCATACGTGAAAATGGAACCGTGCCGATCAGTGTTACTGTCGAAAGGGGCGGGCGTCTCATCGATTTGCGTGTGACCCCGGAATTAGAAACCGAAAATGACAAAAGCGTCGCCAGGATAGGTATTGCTGCAAAAATCGACCAGGCGGCCATGAGCAGGCTGTTTATCGATGCACGCTATCCTCCCGGACATGCTTTCATTCGCGCATTTGACAAGACCTGGGAGACTTCCCGCTTCACGCTGAAAATGATGGGGGAAATGCTGCTGGGCAAAATTTCCACGAGCAATATCGGCGGTCCGATTACCATCGCCGACTATGCGGGACAGTCCGCCAGAATGGGGCCGGTCGCTTATCTCAGCTTCCTTGCGCTGATCAGCATCAGCCTGGGCGTGCTTAATTTGTTGCCCGTTCCTGTGTTGGATGGGGGGCATTTGATGTATTATATGGCCGAAATCGTAAGAGGCAGACCACTGCCCGACAAAGCCATTGAAATAGGCCAGCAGGTGGGGATGTTCTTGCTTTTTTCGCTGATGGCCCTGGCTATTTACAACGATCTGCACCGTTTGATTACCGGTTGAACCTGATGAAAATAAGATATTTGGCTGCCTTTGTTTCAGGCCTGTTTGCAACTCCCGCTTTTGCGTTCCAGCCCTTCGTCGTGAAGGACATCAAAGTCGAAGGCATCCAGCGTACCGAGGCGGGAACGGTTTTCAGCTACTTGCCTGTGAAGGTCGGCGACACGATGAATGATGCAAAATCGGTCGAGGCGATCAAGGCACTGTATGCGACTGGTTTTTTCAAGGATGTGCGCATCGAAGCCGAAAACGGAACCCTCGTCATCGATGTCGTTGAACGACCGGCGATTGCTTCGATAGATATTACTGGCGCCAAGGAAATCAAGAAAGAGGATCTGAAGAAGGCCTTGAAGCAGATCGGTCTCGCCGAGGCGCGCATACTCGACAGATCGATGCTCGACAAGGCGGTTCAGGAGTTGAAAAGGCAATACATTGCAAGAGGCCATTACGGCGTCAAGGTCGTTGACACGCTCACGCCGCTGGAAAGAAATCGCGTCGCAGTGAGCTTTGCCATCACTGAAGGTGAAGTTGCCAAGATACACAAGATCGAGATCATCGGAAACCATGTTTTCAAGGAAAAGGATCTGCTCGATCTGTTTTCGCTTTCCGCGCCGAATTGGCTTTCCTGGATCACGGACAACGACAAGTACTCAAGGAACAAGCTGGCAGGTGACGAGGAAAAACTGCGCTCCTATTACCAGAATCGGGGCTACCTGCAATTCGCCATCAATTCCACGGATGTCTCGATCACGCCCGACAAGAAAGACATCTACATCACGATCAATATCACCGAAGGGCCGAAATACACCATCAGCGCAGTCAACTTTTCCGGAGACAGGCTGTTGCCCGAGCCGGAGCTGCGCAAGATCGTCACGGTGAAGAAGGGCGACATATTCGACAGGGAAAATGTCACCGATTCAATCAAGGCCGTCAGCGAGCGGTTGGGAGACGAGGGCTATGCCTTTGCGAATGTCAATGCAATACCCGATCTCGACAAGCAGAACCATACTGCAGCTTTCACTTTTTCCATCGATCCTGGCCATCGCGTTTATGTCAGGCGCATCAACATCACCGGCAACACGAGGACGGAAGATGAAGTGATCCGCCGTGAATTCCGGCAGATGGAAGGCGGCTGGTACATGGCGAAGAAAATCAAGGAATCGAAGGACAGGATAGACCGGCTGGGCTATTTCTCCGACACCAACCTTGAAACGCCTGCGGTGGTCGGCACCAATGACCAGGTCGATCTCAATGTCAATGTGACGGAAAGGCCGACAGGCAGCATCTCGGTCGGCGCAGGTTATGCGAGTGCGGAAGGTCTGATTCTGAACGGTTCCGTTTCGGAGAACAACATTTTCGGGACGGGTGACCAGGCATCCATAATGCTAAGCACCAGCATACTGAACAGGGTGGCATCGCTTTCCTTCACGAATCCTTATTACACGGATGCGGGAACCAGTCTTGGCTTCGATGTTTACAAACGCGACATCAATCCTTCTGCACTGATGCTCGGTCAATATCAAACCCAGACGACAGGGTTCATGGAGCGTCTCGGCGTGCCGATCACTGACAACGACATCATCCATTACGGGCTTGGCGTCGAGCAAACGAGCATACAGCTGGTCAATTATGCAGCGCTCTATCCGTACTACAGCACGCTTTATCCAATCTATACATCGCCCCTATATGCACAGTTCATCCAGCAGTTTGGCAACACGAACTCCACGCTCAAGGGAACGATAGGCTGGTCGCGCGATACGAGGAACAATGCATTCTTCGCAACCGAAGGCAGCATGATGAGTGCCTATAGCGAAATGGGGCTGCCTGGCGGCTCGTTGAAATATTACAGCTCACCGCCCAGGACATGTGGTTCCACACGCTCTACAAGAGCATCTCAATGGAACTCAGCGGGCAGCTCGGCGTTGGCGGCGGATACGGCGGCAAGCCCTTGCCTTTCTTCGACAATTACTATGCCGGCGGCGTGGGTTCTGTGAGAGGCTATGACATCAATTCGCTGGGCCCAAAAGACATCTATTATGAACCCATAGGCGGGAACAAGCTGGTCATCGTCAGCGGGGAAGTGTATTTCCCCATGCCGGGCATCAAGGACAAGAATTCGGTGCGCCTCAGCACATTCATCGACGGCGGGCAAGTCTATGGAACTAGCCAGGTTCCATTGCAGGGCGGCGGGCTGAGATATGCTGGAGGGGTGGCTCTGACCTGGATTTCGCCTGTCGGGCCGCTGAAATTCAGCATCGCACAGCCGATCAATCCGCAACCGCTGGACAATATCCAGCGCTTCCAGTTCATGCTGGGCAACGTATTTTAATTTCTCCAGGAGATTAAATTGAAAAGGATACATGCAATTTTGATCGCGATGATGCTGGCCGTGGGAACGACCACTGCCCTGGCAGACGAGATCAAGATCGGAATCGTCAATACGGAGCGGGTGCTGAGAGAATCAGCGCCGGCGATTGCTGCGCAGAAAAGAATAGAGAAGGAATTTGCGGCAAGGGATCAGAATCTGCAGAAAATGGCCAAGCAGGCCAAGGATCTGCAGGCTGATCTGGACAAGAACGGTGCGACGATGTCCGATGCCGACCGGTCCGCGAAGGAACGCGATCTTGCCAATTTGAGCCGCGATTTTCAGCGCATGCAGCGCGAATTCAGGGAAGATCTCAATTTGAGAAAGAACGAGGAACTGGCCTCCGTCATCGAAAAGGCGAACAAAGTCATCACCAAGATAGCCCAGTCCGAGAAATATGATCTGATATTGCAGGAAGCGGTTTATCGCAGCCCCAAGATCGACATCACCGACAAGGTGATCAAGGCATTGGCGAACGAGAAGTAATTCATGAACCGAAGTTTCCGGCTAGCGG
>JAJZPK010000029.1 GCA_021811205.1 Pseudomonadota bacterium | reverse complement strand
TTCTTCTTCCATTACCATGCTCATGTCATCTTCTCTCCTAATATTATGACCTGAGCAGACATTCAGTGGGTCATTACAATTCGCTATTTCCCTTCTCTCCAGGATTCAGCAAGGTGAATCTCTCCCTGCGACCTGGATCGCATAAATGAAATTTGTCTTAAATCACCAAAAACAGGGATAACAACATCTAGAGCTGGAAATATTTCCAACTTGGTTTTTGGATCAATCCGGAAAATGGCTTGACGTCAAAGCGGGAAAAGGACGATACTTCGAGTGCGAAGTCGGGTAGCGTCAGCTGTCCGCAATGGGGCAAGCCTTTGGTTTGCCCTATTTCATTTCAGCCTCCCCTTTGTTTACCTTCTTAGAATCTTTTCTCTTGATGCGATGCGGCATAATCTTCTCATTCGGCAAGTCGCAGTGAAAAGGCAATTCCAGTGCTGTTTTAATCAACTGAATTTGTACCGGGCGCAAACGATCGAGTTGTTGGCTGAGTTGATGGCATAACAAATAAACGTCACTCGGTGCCTCGACAGGCACTTGTATTTGCCTTTGCGAGGCTGCAACAGCTTCAGACACATTTGCTTTTTCTTCCTCTGATAGCTTCAGCGCATCCGCCAGGTTCTGCAAAAACGCTTCATTAGGTGGGCCTTTGATGCCTAGCTCAAGGCCCGAAATGTAGCTTTGTGGATATCCAATTTTGTCGGCGAATTCACCCTGGCGTAGGCCTCGATCAATTCTGAGTGCTCTGAGCAATTCCGAGAATGGGCTCAATTTTTACCTTGCGATGAAGATTAGATACTCTCAAAAATGATATTGGAACAGAACACAAAAATCAAGTATTATTTGATTAATAAACAAATAGTTATCTGAAGTTACTTTTATCTTTTTAGAAATTACCATAGGTGTTTAATAGGCATTTTCTACAAACAAAAAATGTACTATTCGTCATAATAAAGAACGGTCAGTTTGAAACTAAGTAATGATTTTTTAGCCTTGACTTACAGTGAGTTACGCCAAGCCATTGCTTCTTTTGTAATTCAATTAGCAGCAAAAACTCTCTTTTCTTCAAGATTTGGTCGAAATGTAATGAGGTGATATGTTCAGATGGGCATTAATCGACTATTTCTCGCCAATCATTGCGGCTGTAAAAGTCATCAATAGGCCGCATACAGGATACTTTTGGCATTTAAGAGCGCTGCATAGGTTAGCCCGTCGAAAACTCTGTCATTCATGACTAAACAGAAGAGTCGCTGATGACATCATTACCATGCTGTGTGCGCACCTATGCGATATCGATCTGCGCGAATATATCTTGTTGAAAAATCAACCTCCGTCGGAATTCCTGGTTGGGAGTGTTAGATGCAGTGGATTACCCGGTTATTCAGCAAAATTAAGCCTTCCCAAGAAAAATCAGGTTGCTCCACGCGAAATTTCTTGAGGATGATATCTCCGCATTTCGATCAAAGTTTCCAGCTTTCAGAAGAATTTTCTTTGGAAATGGCGAAATCGGCCCAGAAAAAACATGGATATTTCTTCTTCATTACGCACGGAGGGAGGCAATGCGCGATCAACTTCGCCAATATCCATGCAATGCAATTTACGGAATTACCCGAAATTGATCGGAACAGCTTTGAGATAGAAGGCGTCCGAATGCACTTTGTAAATGACGAGCAGCCTTTAGAAATTCCCGCCCTACCCGAAGAAATCGCCGAATTCTTTTCAAATTTGGCATCCGAATCCGTTACTGCTGAGTTGTCTGGCTGGACCGTTGAAAAGGCAAGCTTGATACTGGCCGTAGCAAGCAGCAATTTCAGGCGCATCCCAACTTGAAACTGCATTCTTGAGATGGCAATTTCGTCCATGCCAACAGCAGGTGCTCGGCCTTTGCCGACTGTGGGTTGAATTGCTAAGACGGGCAGAAAATCGCCGGTTACCCGTCGCTCAGCACCTCATCGCTGTGAATGGCTGCTTTCCATGATCATGAACTGGCGCTCCGTGCCAATTGCGGTCGTCCAACCTTACTTCGATGCACGGAATCGAATGTCAGTCGCAGTCAGCAAACAGATGTCTTCATTGGTTCACACGCCAAGCATTTGTGAAATTGCCTGTCTACCTGACCAAGCCATTTGATAGCCCCAAGGTAGTCGAATGGAAGACCGGCAACTTGCCTAGTCGTTGAGGATTGAAAATTCTTACAGAGGTGATTAAAAAAATTTTTTGGTGCGAAGGAAAAGAAAGTGATAGCTGTAGAAGCTTAGCCCAAGCACGGCCGTACCTGCGCCAACAGCAAGCGGAAGCATGAAACTTGGATGACTTACAACAAAGGGCAGCAAGCTTACGGCTGCTGCAGGGGGAATGTATAAACTGAACACTCTACATGCTGCCAGGGCAACGGCAACCGCGACCATGGCAGAAAACGGGCCAGTACCCAGGAACAGGATTGCGAAGGTACCGCCCAAAGCAGCAAGTGTGCATACAACTGGCAAGACGATTGGCTTATAGGCCCAAGGGCATGAGTCTGAATGCGCAAACATCTCGTACCCGATCACTGCCAGTGGCGGAAAGAGGATGAAACGCAAGCCCGTCAATTTGACCAGCTGAATGGCAATCAGAAGAAATGCCAGAAAGAACGGTAACCAGGCATATTGCCTTGGAGGCTGCTCAATGGCATCAGTTTCGGCAAAGCCAATCCAGGACGGCTCATCGTGACTCTTCTTGAATACCAGTTTCCGGTACAGGAACAGACTGACAACCAACAATGCGGTTCCGAACAGAATCGCTACCGGATACCACCAGCTGCCCTCTTTCAATACAATCGGCAACAAACCTGCCGATATAGCGGGCGCTATAGGTGAACGAAGCCCCTTGATAATGATGAGCGAAACAGCGACAGACAAAAGCACTGACAAAAAGCCGTAATCGAGGCTCCGCTCGATTATGATTCCCGACACAGCGGCAATCGCAGGTGTTACAACCAGCATCACCGGAGCACGAGCCCACGTTCCTTTCGGGCGCGTGAATACATCGTAGGCAAGCGCTGCAAGTTCAGGGAAAAGCACATAAGCGACACCCGTAATGTCAGCGACCTTCGCAATGGAGGCGATGTAGGCAACGGTTACTATTTCGCCGAGAATCAACCATCCCAGCAGAGAATTGATGCCCGAAGGAATACGATGGTCAGCCCGCATGTTCGTTGTTTTCCTCGGTACTGCAAAAAAGATCGACATTGCCCGACGCTTCAACTACGATGGCATCGAAGCTTTCCTTGTCCAGGAATAGCCTGCCTGCCAGGCCCCCCATGAATTCGCCTACGATGCCTTTAAATAATGATTTCAGCGACATCTAGTCCAGCCCTAATGGTGTTGAGACCATGACCCCAATACTCAATAATACTGAGATCTCAAGGTACCTGCTATAGGGGCCATTTTTCCGAGATTGGGACAACAGAGAGGATTTGGCCGAACGACTGGAACTGGCGCGGATCACTAGTTCATGATTTGAGCAAACTGCGGCAGAGCCAAATGCAATGACCGTGCAACACAATCAGCTATAATCCTCTGTCTATGCAATTTTCCTTCCTGCTACTCCATTCCTTCATGCCCTGAAAAATGGCACGCATATTCTTCATCATCATCCTTGCCGGCTCGCTCAACGCATGGAGTGCGGAGCCTGCGCTTGAAGTCGCAGCCACTCCCAATCCCAACGTGTTTCCGCTGCTGCTTGCGATGCACGATCATCCCGATCTTCCCGTGAAGCTGATCCCGGTGAAGGACAATAAGGGCATGGACGTTGCGTTCGATCAAGGTTCGGATGGACTTCTTGCGATGACCTACGCGATCGCGCAAAAGGCCAGGAACAAGGTTCCCGATCTTTCGCTTGAAGGCGTCTATTTCTGGCGCGGCTTTTTCGAGATGACGCTTCCCGGCATCAAAAGCTTCAAGGATCTCAAGGGAAAGGGATTGATCGTGAGCGGTCCGGTCTCAAACGGTAGCGGCGGCGCGCCAGACATGTTCTTTACGGCAGCGCTGAAGCGCGGGGGCGTTTCGGCTGATGACTTTTCCATTTGCCATCTTCCGGTGATGCAGGGAGTGAGGCTGATCGAAGACGGCATGCCGATGAATTCCGAGTCAGCCTGCAAGGGCGAAATGCCTGCAGCCGGGATCATGCTGGTAGAGCCAGCATCCTCCGGCCTCAAGCTCGAATCATCGATGCCATTCGGCGGAAAGAGCGTCGAGCGCAGCATAGATATGCAGGAGCTTTTCAGCGGCTACACCGAATGGCAACCTGATGAGCTTCCTCACGGAGGTTTCGCGATCCGCCGCGCTTCGTTGAAGAAAAAAAGGCAACAATACATTGCAGTGATCAAGGCATACCGCGAGGCGGTCGAAAGAATCAGCCGCGCCGACGGCATGTTCGAACGAATCAGGGTAGGTCGCATCATCTCCGAAGGGATGGAAAAGTATTATGGGCAATACAAGGTGGACCTGCCTGCGATGGTGGTGGCCGATGCGATAGCGAACGGTGAAATGCGTTTCTCGGATGACAGGACGCTCGTCAACATAAGGGCGGACCTCGAAAAATTCCTGGAGGAAGTGCTGAACGCTGATTCTCTGCCGCAAGGGTTCTTCCTCGGCCCTGGAGATCAAGCCCTGAGCCCATCGAATAACCTTGTCCCTTCTGCGCAGTGATGTACTCAATTATCGAACACGAATGGCGTTCGATCGGCACATGCCCCCCCGAATCTGGTAGAGACCGATTGGATTGAGTCAGACAAACTCGCGTCATGATCACATTGCCAATGTCAGCAGATTCGCACAACTTAAGCCGTTCACCTGCGCTTGCCCCACTAACTGTTTTGTGCCCTGAGAAACCGTGGTCAGATGCCCAGCTGCTGCTCATGATGCACAAACCCTGTCGGGTTATGACGGAACTACAGTCAATCAGGCCGTAGTATTGATGTTACGCCCCAGATTGGGCGGCAAATTGATGACTGGTTGCGGCTGCGGTAAGGCATTGATCAAGGCCATGGCAGCTTGAGCCTGGATATCAATCGACTTCTTCAATACGGCCATGCTCACGCCTGTGCCTGCCGTTTGAGCAATCGATGTGCTGGTATTCATGCTGATGTCCATGAAACTCTCCAAGTATGAGCCACCACAGTATCGGCCGAAACTGGCCTTTATTCAATAGCAATCCTTCGGCTTTTCAGACCGTCAGACGCTATTAGATGTTCTGGATCTGTGTATTTACTTAGCCATGCGCGGTCTGCTATCCGCCGCTTTCCCCATGATCCGCATGGGGGACGGTGGAACTCATGTCGCCAAGTCGAACTCCTCGGAAAGCCTGTCGGTAATCAGCGCATTCAGGCTTTTGTTTTCCTTCCTCGCGGCAATGGCAAGCGTTCTGTGCAATTCAGGCTTCATTCTCAGAACCAGCTTCCCGGAGAAGGGCTTCTCGGGCTCGATCCCTGATTCCTCGCAAAATGCCAGATATTCCTCGACCGATTCCCGGAAGGCATGCTTCAATTCCTCGACTGTCCTTCCCTGGAAGGTGACAGCGCCTTTCGTCAGCAGCACATCGCCGTGAAAAATTTCCGCCTCGTCATCGTATTTGACGATTCCCGAATATCCCTTGTACTCCATCATGGCTCGATCCCCGCATCTCTCAAGAATTTGCGCACCGATTCGACGGCTCCCTTGTCCGTTTCCTTTTGCGGATGAGGACGATGGAAAATGCCCGGCACGCCGTTCAGCAGGAAGCGTACCCTGGACCCCGCGCCTTCGGATTTCTTCGCGCCTGCCGCCTCGATCATGGCCTCAATGTCGCGCCAGGGTATGCTCGATAGCGTCGGGTCAGCGAATACCGCTTTCAGGGTTTTCCGGTGCTTGCTGCTCAGCGTCATCATAGTACCATCATACAGTATCATTCGCCATCATCAAACCTCGGGCTCCAATTTGCAAAACCCCGGAAATTCCATCGACAACAATTCAGGTCACAATCGACAACAAAACAAGAAAAATTCGACAACATTCACTTAATTTGCGCTTGCGTAGCATTCCGGAATAAAAAAGCCGCTAATAATAGCGGCTTATCGATTTGTGATTTCTCACGCCACGGCGTGATCCGCTATTCTATGTTCTGGATCTGCTCGCGCATCTGCTCGATCAGCACCTTGATTTCCATAGAAATTCTCGACACCTCGATGTCGACTGATTTCGAGCCCAGGGTGTTGGCTTCCCTGTTGAGCTCCTGCATCAGAAAATCCAGGCGCTTGCCGACCACGCCGCCCTTGGCCAGGATCCTGTCCATCTCGTCGAGATGCGCAACAAGTCTGGAGAGCTCCTCGTCGACGTCTATCCTGCTTGCGAAAAGCGTGATCTCGTGGCGGATGCGCTCGTCGTCGACGCTGGACAGCGCCTCCTTCAGGCGGGATGTGAGCTTCTCTTCGAAAGCCTGAAGCAGGCCGGGCATCTTCGGGCGCACTTCATCGACCTTCTTCCTGATTTCCTTCATGCGCTCGATGAGGATGGCTTTGAGCTTTTCGCCTTCGCGTCTTCTCGTCGCTGAAAAATCGGCCATGGCGATGTCGGCAAGAGCCGATATTTCTTCCTGGATTTTTTCCTGGGAATGGCTCGCCGAGCCGAAAATGCCGGGCCAAGCGAGTATCTCGGAGACGGTGATGCTGGCCGCATCGGGAATTTTCTTCCTGACTGCAGCATTGAGTTTCGCAATGTCGTCGAGCACGGCAGCATCCAGCCTCGATTCGGCCTCCCCCGACTGCACGCCGGAGAAGCTCACCCTGCATTCGACCTTGCCGCGGCTCAATTCCCTTGTGAATTTTTCCCGGATCATGGGTTCTGCGAATTTCAATTCGTCCGGCAGCCTGAACTGAACGTCGAGATACCTGTGGTTGACCGAGCGGATTTCGATCGAGAGGCCCGTCTCGCCAAAGGCGGAGGCAAAGCCGGTCATGCTGGAAATCATGGACTGCATTCTTGAAATAAATTCGAATTATAAACCAAATGCGGATGCAATCGCGGCGCGAACTAAAACGCCGGGAAAGCGACTAAAATATCAGCAATCGCTTATCGAGGAAAACGCGATGGAAAAGGAAACCCTGCAGGAAAGCGTGCGTCATCAGCGCGAAGAACTCATGCATCTTCTTGAAGCGCCGCTCGCGGAGCTTGCAGAAAAATGCAGCCGGGTCTGGCTCGACCGCGAACGGCTCGACGACACGCTCGGAACCGGCCTCCAGGCGCTGCCCTACGGAAAATGGCTCTATGCCGTCGACAGCAGCTGCATCCAGATCAGCAGCAATATCGGGCGGCGCGGTCTGCTGGCCTCCTCATACGGCCGTGACAGGTCGAGCCGCCCCTACATGGAAAAGCTGCCCGCACCGGGTACCGCAACGTTGTCCGACGCCTACATCAGCCTGTTGGGCAGACGCCCTTCTCTCACTGCGGTGCGGACCGTTCAGGACGCTTCAGGCGCCCTTCTCGGCTACATCGGAACGGATTTCGATCTGCGCGACCTGCCGCTGACACACAAGCTTTACGACGAACCGGTCTACTGGCGTCAGCTCAAGGGTGATCCATCGATCAGGGATACGGTTTTCCATCAGAGCCGCGCAGAGAGCGAAATGGACAAGGAGATCGACGTCGTGCTCGGGGTGCTCGAGGAATTGATGGTCTACCATGGCGTCTACCACGTCATCCTGCATTTTTCGAGCAACCGCGCGGTCATCTGGGTCATGGAAGACCCTTACCGCTACAGGCTGCTCGACATAGACGCACTGATCGACCCCGACATCTGTCTCGCCTATCCGAAAACGCCTTATCCGCAAGACGCGAAAGTCCCGAAGGAGGCGATCAGGCCCGTCCTGGATTCATTCCGCGCGCTGCGCTTCATGGACGAGATGTTCTATTTGCGCTCGGGCACGCTGAATCTCTTCAACGGCGTCGTAGGCCTCACCTTCTCCTGCGACGGCTCGCATTACATTCCCTACGACGAGTTTCTCAGGTCGGACCATCCTTTCTGGACGAACCGGAAATAGGATCAGGCAAGACCCCGGGCAAGATCCTTCTTGATGTCCTCGACAGACTCGAGGCCCACGGCCAGCCTCAGGAGCCCGTCCCCTATCCCTGCAGCCTGTCTCGCCTCAGGAGATATGCGCCCATGGGTCGTCGTGGCGGGATGGGTGATGGTGGTCTTGGTGTCGCACAGGTTGGCCGTGATCGAAATCATCCTGGTCGAATCGACCACGCGCCAGGCCGCATCCTTCCCTCCCCTGATATCGAAGGAGAGGATGGCGCCGCCCAACTTCTGCTGCCTTTTCGCAAGCTCATGCTGGGGATGGGAGGGCAGCCCGGGATAATAGACGCGCTCGACGGAAGGCTGCGCTTCGAGCCATTGCGCGATCTCGTGCGCGCTCTTCGATTGCGCCTCCATCCTGACCTTCAGCGTTTCCATCCCCTTCAGGAAGATCCAGGCATTGAATGCGCTCATCGTGGGGCCAGCCGTCCTCAGGAAATTCCTGACGCCTTCCATCAGTTCGGCGCTGCCCAGAACGGCGCCGCCGAGCACCCTTCCCTGTCCGTCCAGGTATTTCGTTGCGGAATGGATGACGATGTCCGCACCGAGCTCGAGCGGACGCTGGATGATGGGGGTGCAGAAGCAGTTGTCCACAGCGAGCCTCGCGCCGCATTTTTTCGCGATCTTCGAGAGCGCCGAAATGTCGGAAAGCTCCATGAGCGGATTGGAAGGCGTCTCGACGAAGAAAAGCTTCGTGTTGGGTTTCACCGCCTTCTCCCATTCGGAAGAGTCGGATGCGGAAACGAACGTGGTCTCGATGCCGAAGCGGGAAAGGATGTTGCCGAAGAGCTGCACCGTCGAGCCGAAGATGCTGCGCGACGAGACGATATGGTCCCCGGCGTTCAAAAGCCCCATGACGCAGGCGAGGATCGCGGACATGCCGGATGCGGTCGCAACGCAAACCTCTGCTCCTTCGAGAGCGGCCAGCCGCTCCTGGAAGGCGGTCATGGTGGGATTGGTGAAGCGGGCATAGATGTTTCCAGGCTCTTCCCCCTTGAAGCGGGCGGCAGCCTGGGCAGCGCTTTCGAAAACGAAGCTCGATGTGAGGAAAAGCGGCTCCGAATGCTCGCCGTACTGGCTGCGGTGCACGCCGGAGCGGACTGCAAGGGTTTCGAGGTCGTATTCTTCTTCCATCTTCATCTCTCCTCAGAACTCACCAGATTGAGATCGAGCTGGGTGCTCGTTGATTCCGATTCGTGGACCTTTTTCCCGTCGCGCTGCGACTCGATCGCTTCGAGGTAGCCGGGCGTCACGTCACCGGTGATGTAATGCCCGTCGAAACAGGAGCTCTCGAAATTGCAGATGTCCGGATTGACCTGGCGCACGCTCTTCTTCAGCGAATCGAGATCCTGGTAGATCAGCCTGTCCGCGCCGATCTCCCGAGCAATTTCCTCATCGCTTCTGCCTGTTGCGATCAGCTCGCTCCGGGTCGGCATGTCGATGCCGTAGACGTTGGGAAACTTGACCGGTGGGGCTGCGGATGCGAAATACACCTTGAGCGCGCCTGCCTCCCTCGCCATCTGAACGATTTCCCGGCTCGTCGTGCCGCGCACGATCGAATCGTCCACCAGCATCACGTTCTTGCCCTTGAATTCCACTCCGATGGCATTGAGCTTCTGCCTCACCGATTTCTTCCTCATCGCCTGTCCTGGCATGATGAAGGTGCGGCCGATGTAGCGGTTCTTGACGAAGCCCTCCCTGAAATCGAGCCCTAGCCGGTTCGCAAGCTGCAAGGCGCTCGGCCTGCTCGAATCCGGAATCGGGATCACGACATCAATGTCGAGATCGCCCATCGTCTTGGCTATCTTGTCCGCAAGATTCTCGCCCATCCTGAGGCGCGCCTCGTACACCGATATCCCGTCGATGACCGAATCGGGCCTGGCGAGATAGACGTACTCGAATACGCACGGAGAATGCGAGACCTGCTGGGCGCAATGCTTGCTGTAGAAATTGCCTTCCGTGTCGATGAAGATCGCTTCCCCTGGCGCGATATCCCTGATCAGCTTGAAGCCGAGGGTATCGAGCGCAACGCTTTCGGAAGAAACGAGATACTCGTCCCCGCCTTCGGTCTCGTTCTTGCCGAAGACGAGCGGACGGATGCCGTAGGGATCGCGGAAGGCAAGGAGTCCGTAGCCTGCGATCATCGCAACCACCGCATAGGCGCCCCTGCAGCGCCTGTGCACGCCGGAAACGGCCGAAAAGATGGTTTCCGGATCGAGGTTGTAGTTGATCGCGCTGTCCTGAAGTTCATGGGCCAGCACGTTGAGCAGCACTTCCGAATCGGAATTCGTGTTGACATGCCGCAGATCCTGCCTGAAGAGCTCGTTCTTGAGCTCTTCGGTATTGGTCAGGTTGCCGTTGTGTCCGAGAACGATGCCGAATGGCGAATTGACGTAGAAGGGTTGTGCTTCTGCGGAGGATTCGGAGGAACCCGCGGTCGGATAGCGCACATGACCGATGCCCATGTTGCCCACCAGGGAGCGCATGTTCCTGGTTCTGAACACGTCCCGCACCAGCCCGCTCGCCTTGTGCATATGGAATGTGCTGCCTTCGCTTGTCGCGATGCCTGCGGCATCCTGTCCCCTGTGCTGCAGCACCAGCAGGCCGTCATAAAGGACCTGATTGACCGGCGTTTTGGCGACGATGCCTAGAATTCCACACATATTCGACTCACTTGTAGTTTAATTTCCCGCTTCCATAGCGGATATGGCTGGATACGCTTGCGGGAAGCCAGGCTCCCGCAATGACCCCGCCCGTCTCGAGCATGCCCCGGCATTCGGCATGCTTCCACGTCTCTGTTTCGGGGATCGAGGTCATGCCGGCAAGCAGCACCAGCACCAGCACGATCAACCCGCCCCTCGCCAGGCCGAAAACGAAGCCGAGCAGCCCATCCACCCATCCGAGCCCGATGCGCTTCACCAGTCCGGACAAAACCTTCGTGGTGAGCGCAGCAACAATCAGCACACCCAGAAAGATCGCAACGAAGGCGACCATGATCCTGATCGGCCCGCCCGATATGGCTTTCGGCAGCATGCCCGACAATGCAGGCGACAACAGATTCGCGCTCCAGAATGCCGCAACCCATGCGGCAAGCGAAAGCACTTCCCTCACGAATCCGCGCATCACGCCAAGCCCGATCGACGCAGCCAGGATCAGAAACACAGCGTAATCGATCGCCGTCATGGACTACCTGGGCTCGACAACCCCGTTGACGCCTGATTTCGCGATTCGCTTTCTGGCTTTGTCTGCATCATGCTTCGAGGCGTAAGGACCTGCGCGCACGCGGGTCTTTTCGCCTCCGGCGGTCTTGATGGACTCGACATAGGTCTTGATGCCTGCGGATGCAAGCTTCGTCCTGAGTTCCCTGGCGTTCTTCGGGCTCGAGAACACGCCAAGCTGCACGACAAACTGTCCCGCCTGCTTCTTCTCAACCTTTGCTGCCTTCTCATGCGCAGGCTTTTCGGGCGCAGGCTTTTCGGGCACAGCCTTGACCGGCGACGGCTTTACCTGCGCGGGCGGATTCGCAACGGGCGCTGCGGCCGAAGCTGCTGGAGGACTCGAGACGGGCAAGGGCGAAAATGGCGCTGCAGTCTTCTCGTCGGGAATCTGGATCTGGACGTTGCCCACGGGCTTTTGCTGATCGTCGAACACCATGGGAAGGAAAATGGCGGCGAGAATCGTCAGCGCGACGGCGCCGACCAGCCTGCGCCTTGCGCGCTTTCTGAGCTGGATTTCCTCTTCGGAAACTGATTGTTTCGCCATACCCTTAGTCCCGCAGCGGGATCGATCCCATGAAATCGGCAACCGTGTAAAACGAACCGAAGATCAGAATTCTATCATTTTCAGCGCAAATCGCACAGGCATGATGCCATGCGTCGATGACCGAGGAAAAGGATGGGAGAGGACTCGAGAATGCTTCCTGCATCCGCTCAACGCTCGCCCCTCTTGGCACATCGAGCCTGGCGAGCAGCCATTCGTCCACGACATTCTTCATCTCTTCGACCACGCCCTCGATGTCCTTGTCGGCGAGCATGCCGAAAATCGCAATCGTCCTGCCCTTCGGCGAATGCCTTTTCAGATTCGAGGCAAGCGCCCTGGCCGCCTGAGGATTGTGCGCCACGTCGAGGATGACTTCGGGATCCGTTTCCAGAACCTGGAAGCGACCGGGGAGCGCAAGGTCGACGAGCCCTTCCCGGATCGCATCGGCGGACACGGAAATATCCAGGCAATCGAGCGCGGCAAGGGCAGCGGATGCGTTGGAAAGCTGGAATTCCCCCTGCAAAGAGGGCATCGGAAGACCCGGCCTTGCCGTCCTGCCAAGAAAATCCCAGCCATGTTCATGCCTGGAAAATCCGAATTCACGGCCGATTCTCTGCAGCCGCGCGCCTATGGTTTGCGCATGGTCCAGCAAAGATTGCGGCGGATCCATGTCCGAGCAGATGCCTGGCTTGCCCGCCCGCAATATGCCGGCCTTCTCGAAGCCGATTGCATCAAGCGTCGATCCCAGATAATCCATGTGGTCGAAATCGATCCCGGTGATCACTGCGCAATCGGAATCGAACAGGTTCACCGCATCCAGCCGCCCGCCGAGGCCCACTTCGAGAATCGCGACATCGAGTTCGATTTGCGAAAAGAGCAGGACGGCTGCGAGCGTCGTGAACTCGAAATAGGTGAGCTGAACGTCGCCTCTCGCCTCCTCCACCCTGGAAAAGGCGCTAACGATGGCCTCATTTTCGGCCTGCTTCCTGTTTATCCTGATGCGCTCGCTAAAATTCAGAAGATGCGGGGATGTGTAGCAGCCGACCCTGTATCCGGCATGAAACAGGATGGATTCGAGCATGGCGCAGGTCGATCCCTTGCCGTTCGTACCCCCAACCGTGACGATGAGGAATTTTGGAGAAAGGCCGAGGCTGTCTGCGACAGATTTCAGCCGCTCCAGCCCCATCTCTATGGTTTTCGGATGAATCCGCTCGATGTGCTGGAGCCAGGAATCGAGCGAATCAGGCATTCACGGCCGGCTGCTTCATCATGAGCGTGAACAGGCTGACCAGCTTGTCGCGCATCTCCCTTCTGTCCACGATCATGTCGATCGCGCCGTGCTCGAGCAGGAATTCGGCGCGCTGGAATCCTTCCGGAAGCACTTCGCGCACAGTCTGCTCGATCACCCTGGGGCCTGCGAAACCGATGAGCGCGCCGGGTTCTGCGATCACCACATCCCCGATCATCGCGAAACTTGCCGAAACGCCGCCCATGGTCGGGTCGGTCAGGACGGAAATGAAGGGCAGTCCCGCCTGGGCCAGGCGGTTGAGCGCCGCAGTCGTCTTGGCCATCTGCATGAGCGAAAGCAGGCCTTCCTGCATTCTCGCGCCGCCGCTTGCACAGAACACGACGAACGGCATCTTCTGCTCGACGGCCGATTCCACTCCTCTGATGAAGCGCTCCCCCACGACGGAACCCATCGATCCGCCCATGAACCTGAACTCGAAGGCAGCGGCCACGATCGGTACGGTCTTGATGCTCCCCGCCATCACGATGAGCGCATCTTCTTCTTCCGTCTCCTTCTGCGCAACAGCAAGCCGCTCCGTATAGCGCTTGCTGTCCTTGAATTTCAGGCTGTCCATGGGCCGCACCTCCACGCCTATTTCGTAGCGGTGATCGGGGTCGAGCAGGAGCTCGAGCCGCGTCCTTGCGCCCAGCCTGTTGTGGAAATTGCATTTCGGACAGACGTTGAGGTTGTTCTCCAGATCCGAATAATAGAGCACCGCCTCGCAGCTCGCGCACTTGCTCCACAATCCTTCCGGAACGATTTTTCTCGTATCGCTCTCGTCCTTGCGCTTGATCTTGGTCGGCAACAACTTTTCGAACCAGCTCATGTCTTCCCCTTATCCGTCGATCGCATTGCGCATCGACGCGACGAATGCCGTAACATTTTCGGACGCCTTTTCGCGATCCGATTGCTCTATTTCCTGAACGATCCTGCTGCCGATCACCACGCCGTCCGCGATGCTTGATGCGGATCTTGCGGTTTTCTCGTCGCGGATCCCGAAGCCGATGCAGATCGGAATGGACACCTGCTTCCTGATCTCGATGACCCTGGCTTCGATTTCAGGGAAATCAAGATTCGTCGCGCCGGTCACGCCCTTCAATGAAACATAATAGACGTATCCTGATGCGACAGACGCAATCCTTGCCATGCGTTCGGATGTGGTGGTGGGTGCGATCAGGAAGATCGGGTCGATCTTCTGGCCAGCCAGGGCTTTCATCAGGTCTTCGGCTTCTTCTGGCGGGCAGTCCACTGTCAACACGCCATCCACCCCGACGCCTTTCGCATCGGCAGCGAATCTTTCGTAGCCCATGGCTTCGAACGGATTCAGATAGCCCATCAGCACGACGGGCGTCTTGTCGTCCTTTTTCCGGAATTCGGCCACCATGCCCAGAACCTGTTTGAGCGAGACGCCATGCTTCAATGCGCGCTCCGAGGCATGCTGGATCACCGGGCCGTCCGACATCGGATCGGAAAACGGGATGCCGAGCTCGATGATGTCCGCGCCGCCCGCCGCCAGCGCATGCATCAGCCCCACCGTGAGTCCGGGATCGGGATCGCCTGCAGTGATGAAGGGAATCAGCGCCTTTTTCCCGCTTTGTTTCAGCTTTTCGAATGCGCTCGTTATGCGGTTCATAATTTGATCCCCGCATGCTGCGCGACGGTATTGATGTCCTTGTCGCCGCGGCCTGAAAGATTGACCAGGATCAGCTTGTCCTTGCCCATCGTCGGCGCGATTTTTGCCGCATGGGCAAGCGCATGACTCGATTCGAGCGCGGGTATGATGCCTTCATACCTGCAAAGCGAATGAAAAGCGTCAAGCGCCTCCGAATCGGTCACAGAAGCATAGTCAGCGCGGCCCGTGTCCTTGAGCCATGCATGCTCTGGTCCCACACCGGGATAGTCGAGTCCGGCGGAAATGGAATGGGTATCGGCTATCTGGCCGTTCTCGTCCTGCATCAGGTAGGTCCTGTTGCCGTGGAGCACACCGGGTTTTCCCGCGCAAAGGGGCGCCGCGTGCCTGCCGGTAGCGATGCCGTCTCCAGCCGCCTCCACCCCGGTCATGCGCACGGATTCGTCATCGATGTAGGGATAAAAAAGGCCGATCGCGTTCGATCCACCGCCCACGCAGGCGACCAGCCTGTCCGGCTGGCGTCCGAAGGCTTCCATCATCTGGATTTTCGCTTCACGCCCGATCACGGACTGGAAGTCCCTGACCATCATGGGATAGGGATGGGGGCCTGCAACTGTGCCGATGATGTAAAAGGTGCTTTCGACGTTGGTGACCCAGTCGCGCATCGCCTCGTTCATCGCATCCTTGAGTGTTTTCGAGCCGCTTTCGACGGGCACGACGGTCGCCCCGAGCAGCTTCATCCTGAACACGTTGGGGGCCTGTCTTTTCACGTCTTCAGCGCCCATGTACACGATGCATTCGAGCCCGTATCTAGCTGCGACCGTCGCCGTGGCTACACCGTGCTGCCCTGCCCCGGTTTCGGCGATCACGCGCTTCTTGCCCATGCGCCTTGCCAGCATCGCCTGCCCGATGGTGTTGTTGACCTTGTGCGCGCCGGTATGGTTGAGGTCTTCCCGCTTGAGCAGGATCTGCGCGCCGCCAAGATGCTCCGACCAGCGCCTGGCGTGATAAATCGGGCTCGGTCTGCCGACGTAATGCTTGAGGTCATGCTCGAACTCGGCAATGAATTCAGGGTCGTTCCGGTAACGCTCGTAAACCGAACGCAATTCCTCGATGGCCGCCATCAGCGTCTCTCCGACGAAGATGCCGCCGTACGGGCCGAAATGTCCCCGGCTGTCCGGAAAATCATACATCAGCTTTTCTCACTCCTTGCATGAAAGCGGCGATCCTGGCCGCATCCTTGATCCCTTTTGAAGACTCCACGCCGCTGCTCACGTCGACCGCCCACGGATCGACTGATCTTATCGCATCCGCCACGTTGCCAGGATCCAGCCCCCCCGAAAGAATCACCGGCAGCGGCAAATTCCTCGGGATCAGGCTCCAGTCGAAAACACGCCCGGTGCCGCCTGCCACACCTTCGACGAAGGCATCCAGCAGTATTCCCTTGGCGGAAGCATAATCAGCTGCGTATTGTACCAAATCAAGACCCGGTTTGACTCTCGCCGCCTTGATATAGGGTATGCGAAAGCTGCTGCAGAAGGATTCAGGCTCATCTCCATGGAACTGGAGCAGATCGAGATGAACTGAGGCGATCGCTTTTTCGACCTGTTCGCGCTCGGGATTCACGAAAAGGCCGACTGCGCTGACGAAAGGGGGAAGCGCCCTGGAGATATCCCTTGCGACTCCGAGTTCGACATGGCGCGGACTCTTGTCGTAGAAAACCAGCCCGATCGCTGCAGCCCCTGCACGCGCAGCAGAGATCCCATCATCGATACGCGTGATCCCGCAAATCTTGACCGCTGTCATGCTCCCCCCGGAAAATCCGTCATGCCGCGACCTTGAGCGAGCGGCAATTCCCAGCGCGCATCATAACCCACTTCCGCAAAATAAAGCCCGCAGGGAGAAAAGGTCGGCGCTGCAAGCGTTCTGTTTCTCGATGCGAGGAGCTCGCCCATCCATTTCGGAGGATGCTTCCCCATGCCGACATGGACCAGGCTGCCGACGATGTTCCTGACCATGTGATGCAGGAAAGCGTTCGCCGTGATGTCGAAAACGAAATAATCGCCGTGCCGTTCTATGGTGATTTCCATCATTTCCCTGAAAGGAGACTCGAGCTGGCATTC
>JAJZPK010000028.1 GCA_021811205.1 Pseudomonadota bacterium | reverse complement strand
ATCCTCGCCCATCCCGAAGGACGGGCGCTACCCATGCTCGGACGCCCAGCGATGATGATCAGGTCGGTTTCAATCCTCGCCCATCCCGAAGGACGGGCGCTACGACTATCCCACCTTGCAAGATGATAGGGGATACCTGTTTCAATCCTCGCCCATCCCGAAGGACGGGCGCTACCCCCTTCGTTCATCTATACCAATTGCATTATGACCGGTTTCAATCCTCGCCCATCCCGAAGGACGGGCGCTACTTATATCTCCCTGGTCAAACGTCAGCCCGAGCGAGTTTCAATCCTCGCCCATCCCGAAGGACGGGCGCTACTCCCTGGCGATCGGTGACGGGATCTACAACCAGATGTTTCAATCCTCGCCCATCCCGAAGGACGGGCGCTACGGTCAAGCCATGCTCGAGCAAACTCGCCTCAAAGGTTTCAATCCTCGCCCATCCCGAAGGACGGGCGCTACCAGGCCCAGCAATACACGAATTGGATGCTGACCATGTTTCAATCCTCGCCCATCCCGAAGGACGGGCGCTACCTTCCTCTCATTTTCGAACATCCCTCTGGAATCTTGTTTCAATCCTCGCCCATCCCGAAGGACGGGCGCTACCAGGCGATGACAAGCAATGTCGTGACTGAATATGGTTTCAATCCTCGCCCATCCCGAAGTACGGGCGCTACCGCCCGGAGGTTCGGCGAAAATCAATCTTCAACGTGTTTCAATCCTCGCCCATCCCGAAGGACGGGCGCTACAGGCGGCTTGCTCGCCGTCCATGGTGGTTCCTTTGTTTCAATCCTCGCCCATCCCGAAGGACGGGCGCTACTTTACTGCTTCAACTCCATAATATCAAAAAAGGATTCAGGCGATTTGCGCGAACCTGCAAAACGATGACAGGCCGGAAGAAAGTGGGGTGGGTGAAAGGTCATTGGAAATTTATTGTAATCATTACGTTGTATGTTGAGCGAACCTCGTGGAGTTTCGCTGTCGCTTCACCTTCGCGCATTATACGACGAGCGGTCCTTCGTAATCGATAGCCCTGAAATGGCCATATTGACGGACATGAAGGTCAACCGGTTCGGTCAGTCTGTACAGCCTCAGACTATCCGCCTTTTCGTCAATTTCTGAAAGCAATCTCCTTTCAAGATCTTCGTATTGCATAAGACTTACACGGCATTCGAATACCGATTTCTGTACTCTCTGCCCGATTCCTTCGCAGATCTTGGCGATCCGCCTCAATCTCCTTCTTCCTTCTTTGGTTTCGGTTGAAACGTCATAAGTCACGATGATCAGCATTTCACTTCGCCAGAAAAGGAATGTAAATTTCCATTTCGTCTCTAATGGCTTTGGCGATGAGACGCGCCTGGACGAGAGGGAGAAGCCCAAGAGGGATTTTAGTCTCAAGTAGCGGATGGGTGACTTCCTCCTGCTTTCTCTCCTGATAGGCGACGACCACGGTTCGCCTTGCATTCCCGCCTAAAAGCACGGACCCTCCTTCTCTTTCATCGAAATCCGTTTTATTGATCTGACCACGATTGACAAGGGTTAAAGCCAACCTGTCTGCAAGGATCGCCCTAAATTCTTCCATCAGGTCGAGCGCAAGCGCCGAGCGCCCGGGCCTAAGAGCATGAAGAAACCCAATTTGTGGGTCAAGCCCAACGGATTCTATGGCCGAGCGGCAGTCGTTCATTAGCATGGAATACAGGAATGAAATCAGCGCATTGAACCTGTCTCGTGGAGGGCGACGGGTGCGCCCATCCATGGAAAAGCCAAGCCTCGCATCCGGCCTGATCATGCTGTTCATTGCTGAAAAATAGATCTTGGCGGCGTCTCCTTCCAGACCACGCAGCTCATTGAGATCGGTTGCATGAGGGACGTTCCTGAGAGAGTTCGCAAGGGAATCCGCCGCAGTCCTGAGTTCGGATGCATCCGTTTCATCCTTTGCTTCACGCGCTCCCCGCATCAGTACCTGTCTCGAGTTGCGCAGTTTTCCAGCGATAAAGGAGCGAGAGATTTCGAGAGCGAAGTTGCTGTCGGATGACTTAACATGCTGCGCTTGTCTCAACAGCACGTTTCCTGATACAGGGCCTTCGAGCCTTGCCTTGAACTTTCCGTTTCCATCCAGGAGTACCAGAGGCATTCCTTCGTCTGCGCAGCGGTGCATCAGGGCGGGGGATATCATGATATTGCCGAAGCAGACGACCGATCCAAGGTGGTGGAGGGGCACTTGAAGCTTCTTTACCTTTTCCACATCGATGCGCAGAGTGTTGTTCTCCAGGTGGATATAGGCGTTAGGCGTCATGACATAAAGGGTATTGAGGATTTGTCGCGTCATTTATCCCTCCGTGTCATACAGGGTGCTTGCCATTTTGTGCTGCATGGTTTTTGATGCAATGGCCTTGGGCTGGCATATTTCCTTCAGCGAGCATTCTCGACATCGTGCATCATTAATGGGAGGCGGGAGCTTTCCAGATTCGAGCATCGAACGAATGGCAGAAATCGTCCCCACGACTGCTTTCCTCAATTCCGGCGTGATTTCCACCTCCCTTCTTCTTCTCGATCCGTGATGGTAGATTGCCCCGCAGGAAATAACCTTTCCGGTCATTTCCTCCAGGCACATCGCCTGGGCAGCGAGTTGGATGTCGTCGTGCAGCTTTTCACGTTTTTTGCCATGCTTGTATTCGACGGGAAAAATGCTTCCGTCGGGATGGAATTCGACTACATCGCATTTCCCGACTAGCCTCAGCTTTTCCGACCATACCGGAAGGGCGCGCTCCTTCCTGACATCTTCAAAATTCTCGAATCCGGGTTCGTCCACACGTTCGTGGGCAGCATTGCCCCGCATGGTGTGGACGTTCTCCTCAAAAACCTGTTCCAAGTGGATCAGCCCGCACTGGCGGGGACAATAGCTCCAGTGCTGGAGTGAGGAAAGCATGAAGAAGTCACCGGGTTCAGTCATGGCTGCCATGATGAAATTGGATCCAGAAAATTCACCAGAAGCGGCCGTCCGAAATACTTCACCGGACGGCGATGATTATCAGCCGACGATCCTTTGCAGCATCACGCCCTGAGGCAGATTTATCTCATTAACTTCCACGGTGTAATCGTCGAAATCGCGCGGCACGGCAACGCCATCCCTCAGCGTCGGCTGAATTCGGGCGAAAAGGCTGTGCGCTGGAGCATTGCCGAGCTGACCGTCATGCCTGAAAACGTACAGGCCGCGCGTGGCCATTTCGCCACGTGCGGCTGAGCGGTCATGCTCGAACATGGTGGAAAGCGCCTGCCAAAGCAGCTCCAGATCTTCCTCCCCGAATCCGGTCTGGTTGGCAAGATGAGCGGAGACGAAGCCGTGCGCCACGTAGAGGCCATAAGGCACGGTGAATTTACGACCCATGGTGCGGTTGTCTCCGGATTGCTTCTCAGCTTCCGCTTCGGTTGCGACGGCCATGCGGGTGATGGAATGTTCCTGGGGCACGACAGGGTCGATTGAACGGGCGAAGGTCAATTGCACAGGGCCGCGAACCTGTCCGCAATTGATTCCTGTCGACATGACGGCGCCAAACGCGCGCACGTCATAGAAGTTGCGACACATCCATTTCCTCGCCTCATCAACAGCGTCACCACCTTTACGCTTTTTCTCATCGCCTTTGAGCAAGTCGGATTTCCCTATTCCTTCATAAGCCCGCTCGTGCTGCTTGTTGAGAATGGCTTTTTCCTTGACGTATATTTCGAACGGAGGTTGTTCGCCTTTGGCAATACCGACGAAGTTGCGCACTTTGCGTTTGAGGCTGACGTCGGTCACGAGCCCTCGTCCGGTTTCCGCATCCACTCGAGGCAGGTTTCCCGCATCGGGGTCACCATTTGGGTTGCCGTCCTTCACGTCGAAAAGCAGAACGAAGTCGTAGCGGTTGTTGAGTGCCATGATAATTATTCTCCCTTGTTTGAGGATTCAGATTTCTTGAAAAATGCTTGTCGCTGATGGTAGTAGCCGATGGCAAAACGTCCCTGATTTTGCAGATCGAGGTGTGCGGGGAAATCCGAAATTTCATCCATGATCTGGCCAAGAATTTTTTCGAAATTGATCGCCTCACCCTTGTTCTCAAGTTTTCCAAGATGATGGTTTTTCAGCTTCAGCAAAGTCGAAAAAACCGTGACGGGTGTACTGGATGCGGCGCCATAATACCGGTCGCGGATCGTAGCGTTGATGTTCGGGTTGGCGCGTTCCTGAATTCGTTCCAGGACAGCGAACAGCCTGCCCAGCCTGTAAGCGGTATTTGTGTTGTTTTCATCGACTGACACCTTTAGTTCCTCCTTCCCTTCTTTTCTGTTGATACATGCCTTGATGATCGCGGCACGCGGATAGGTAATTTCACGTTCTGCACGGATGCGGCGAATGCTGCCTGCGAGTAGAGTTTGCGGATAAGGCAGGTTTTCGATGATGCTTCGCATCACGTCTCCGCCGAGATTGGGCGTAATATTCTCAGCTTTGCCCAGCGTGGCGGTCGAAACCAGAAGGCGGAACAACGAGAGCGTTTCGGGCTCGTGAGGAGCGTGTTCGATTTTAAGATCGTTGAACTGCTTGCGAATGTTGACAGCCAGTTCGCCCACTGTTTTCACGTGCCAGAAGCGTACCGCAATGCGGGCGGCGTTGGGGGCGAGCCCCAGTACATAAAATCGGGTATCGTCTGCCTCGAAACTGCCTGCACCGGTTCTGGGTGCGTTCAATAATGTGGCGACTGCCGATGTGCCAATGTCGGGGTCGTCCTTTGGCAACTCGCTGAAAAAACCCGAAAATAGTTCTTCCATTGGGTGGCCGGGAGTCGCACACCAGAATACCGTAGATGTGTCGCCTATCTGGATGCGTTGCTTCGAGCCATTTGCCAGCAGATGGTTGAGTGCGGTGGTGTAGGCGAAAGCTGCGCGCTTTCCCACGGGTGCATTGCTGCCTTGTGCTTTGCCGTAAGAACTGAATGCATCAAGGTTGAAGGAAACGATGTTTGCTCCCGCCGTCTGGGCGCCCCATACCCCCTTGACGGAAGGATGCAGACGTTCGATGACATCCGTCTCGCCGGATACCAGGCACAAGGCTGTCTCATCGGAATTTGTCTCTGTTTCGGAAGACAAAGCGTCGATGACAGCCGGTCGTTCGCAAACTGGGTTGGCGTCACCTTCAAGCCGAAAAGTCAGATTGGCACCGCCTTCCAGAATCTCTGGCCATAACGGATGTTCCAATACCTTGGAAAAATCGCCGCGATAGAGGAATGCCAGGATAGCTTGGATACCTTCGTCTTCGCATTGTGCAAACCGTGAACGGATGGTTTCGACGAAGGCAAGGTGTTGTTCGCGGGCTCTTTCAGGCTTCCCTTTGTTGTCCATGCCGAATACGTAACCAGGGTTGTCCCACAGCAGGTTTGCCGCAACTCCCGAAGACCGTTTGACGGTTTGCGGAACAAGAAATGACTTTGCAACCTTCTTCTTGCCATCACCTTCCCGGGTGTCGTCCAGCCCTGAAAATTCTCCATCAGCCGTCAATACGACCAGAAATGGAATCGATTTGTGCTCGAATCCCGGCGGGGCAAGATCGCTGTCAGGCAACCGCGTCTTGCGCTTGTAATATTCGTTGAGCGCCTGAAGGATCATCCTCGCACCTCCTCCCTGTTCCATGCCGGGACGCTCAGTACGCCGCCCTCAAGTTTTGCACGGAAAAAGCGTGGTTGCGGTTCGGTTGTCTTGGCGTAATCCATGTCGTAGAGCATCCAGCCGAGATCGCGCGATTCCTCGATGGGTGCATGTGCGCAGTGCTCCGGATCGGCCAGCTTGAAGTCGCAGGCGAATTCGCGACAGCCTAAATAGGGCTGGTTCACGCATTGTCCCTTTTCGGCACGTCTTTCGAACATGTCGAGAAACTTGCCAGGGGTATTGTTTTCGCCCGAATCCGGTAGCAATTCGAAGTGCGCATGGATGCGGTAGCCAACGTCCCTGAGAAACAGCCCTGCACGTTGCTGGCGATCTTCCTCGATATTCAGGCCGAGTATCCCGCTACCCTTGTTCATGGCTTCCTGCGCGTTACGCACCGAAACGACAGCGCCAACCTCGTTGCGGCGGATGGAGATCCAGCATATCGGATTCAGTACCTCGATTTTCTCGACCTGCCAGCGAATGGCAGGTTTCCAGAGAATGGATTCGAATATGGCTCGTGCGGACGATGGCGTCATCACATCGTAGCTGACGCGCTCGACCTTCATTTCCGGGCGGGTGAAGCAGGCGAAATCTCCTGTTACTTCAAGACAGTATGTTCTCATTTCCTTCCCTTGCTCAAACGACGCCTTGCGCCGGATCAAAAACGACATCCTTGCTCATCAATAATCCCAAATACGGGTGATAAAGCGTGTCCGATTGCTGGACATAAACTCCATCGTAGATTTCCTTGATGTCCCCGCTTGCCATCAATTTACTGCATTCCTGTGCCCGGATGTTGACCACGTACCGCTGCAGGCGCCGCAAGATACCTCGTCGTTGATGCGGCTCCATGTTTTTGCCGGTTTCAAGCGCCTCGATCAGGTTATCGCTTTCTCCATAATTTACGATGACTGCGGTCTGACCTTCTTCCTTGATCAGTCTGAAATTTTCTGCTGCAGTTCGAAAATTGAATTCAGCGCGTCTGGCTTCGGCACTGTTGCGCATATCCAGAAGGCTGACGATATTTGCTTCGTCAAGGCTGTTGAGACTGGCGTAGTAGTGGCGGAAATATGCTTCGAATCGTTCGCGCGTGAGCGGGTCTCCATCAGTCAATCGCATGATTTCTTTGCCGCTTTGCTGCGCCTTGCGCAACAGTCCGGGAGCCGCCGGTTTTGGTGGCACAAACACCACGACCTTGCCCATTTCGGGCAAATTTCCTTCCCGATTGCAGCGCCCTGCGGCTTGCGCCACCGCATCCAGTCCGGCCAATGCACGATAGACGACCGGAAAATCCATATCCACACCTGCTTCAACCAGTTGGGTACTGATCACTCGCGTCGAAACTCCATCTCTCAGGCGTTGCTTTATTTCGGTGATGACGTTGCTTCGATGCTGGCCGCACATCAGAGCCGAAAGGTGAATTGTTCCTTTCGGCATCAGCGCGTGCAGTTCCCGGCAGTCGGACCTGGAATTCACTATGCACAGTACGGATTCGTGATTTTGAAGTTCTTCGGCGATTGCATCCCAAGTGTTCGGCGCATTGAAATCGTATGGCAATTTCGTTTCGACTCTTTTCAGCTTTGCATAAAGCGATTCGGGGTTGTCCATTAACTCTCGTACGTTTTCCAATCCGATGAATTTGCGACCAGGCAAATGTGAAGGGCGCGGTGAAAAAGCGGGTTGTGTTGCGGTGGACAGCACGAAACTTACCCTGTAGCTGCGAGACAAGTCTTGCATGATATTGAGGACAGGATCGAGAAATTCCGGCGGCAGCAGTTGCGCCTCATCCAGTACAACAACGCTGTTGACGATGTTATGTAGCTTGCGGCATCGAGAACTTTTTGCAGCGAACAGCGATTCGAAAAACTGGACGTTGGTAGTGATGATGATGGGTGCATCCCAGTTTTCGGTCGCCAGGCGGGAGTGCGAATTTTCCTTGTCCGGATCCAGGTTGCTGTGATGCTCGATGACATTATCATTGCCGAAAATATCCCGAAAGATTTCGGCTGTCTGCTCAAGGATACTTGTATAGGGAATGACGTAAATCACGCGCTGCTTGCCGTGATGAACTGCGTGGTTCAGCGCAAAGGCCATGCTGGAAAGTGTCTTTCCACCGCCGGTCGGTACTGTGAGCGAGAATAGGCCGGAAGGCAGCGAGGATCTTTCACAGCACTGGCGCAGCACATCGGCGCGAATTATGTTGACCGGGGATTCCTTTACGGTGGCGGCTTTATTTGCCATGTATATGTCGAATGCAGGGAGCAAATCGATTAATGAAGGATGGTTCTCGCGTAAGCCTTTCTTGCGCTCGTCCATAAAAGCTTCCGTATCGAGGAAATCGGCATCAACTAGACAGGAGAACAGCATCCTAGTCCAGAGAGCGATGGAGCCTTGTGGCGGCAACGAGGATGGGGGTGGCTGATCAAGAATTTCGGATGGTGGGGAAGAAAGTAAAGCTTCTTGCAGATAGCCTTTTACCTTACCGTCTTCCAGTCTTTGAAAAAGCGAAGCAGCTTCACCATTCCAGTCCGGCAGGCCGGCATGATGCCCAGCAATCAGGTAGGCGAGAATGCGTCCATGCATGCCCAGTTTTTCCATGGCATGGATCGCCCCTGCGGTAGAATGATCTACTCGTCCCGGCGCACCTTCGATATGGGCTTCGGGTTCGTATCCGCTCACTGTTTTGATGTATGTCTGGAATTTTTTTCGAAATTTTCCCAAGTCATGCCAGAGTCCGGCAAGCCTTGCCCAATCTTGACTATCAAAGGCGGATGCGAAGTTGGCAGCAAGTCCAGCTACGGCATTAAGGTGCTCATCCAGAAAATGTTCTTTCCAAGTGCCGTCAGGCAATTGACGCACGTGTGCCAACATTCTGTTCACCACTTCCATATTACCTCCACCTTGACTCGATCCAAGGAGTTGAAGCATTCCTTTGCTCAATGATGCTTACCTCGTGCCGCTTGTCGTGGTCCATGAGTTGCAGGCAGGGCGAAAGCGCCTACGAGGGATGCGATCGATTTCAGAAAACTCCGGCGCGACATGCTGGTTCCTCTGGATTTTCGGACATGTTACTCCAGTCGGTGGTTCACATAGCGAGCCAGTGCTCAGTATTTTTTAAGAGCTTCGATAAATTTATCTCGAACCATGATTCGTAGCGATTCCGGGGAAAGCACCTCGACGTCAGGGCCGTATTTCAGTATGTCCATGAGGAGTTCGCGCGGGTCGGAATAGGGTATCTCCAGAAGATAGCTTTTGTCTTCCATTAGTTTGACCTTCTGCTCGGGGTGCCATTTCTCGTCGGAGACCCATCTCGCCCGCTCCGGGGTAAACCTGAGTCTGGCAAGGGATTCTGGCTTACCGGAGAATATCCCGTAGGATGAGGAAAAATGCCCGTCGAGTTCCGCATCGGGAATTTCAATACAGGGATCGTCCAGCGGTTCGATTTTGACGATGCATTCCAGGGCGAAGCTTCGCAAGCCTTCCCGGATATGGCACCACGCGTCGAGATACCAGTTGTCGCGGTAATGGATAAGACGCTGCGGGGAGACGGTCCGCACTTCGACGCAGTTTTTGGAACGGGAAAAATATTCCATTTTCATGCATCTTCTTTCGAGGAGCGAAGAAGAGACCCCTTCGAAGATTCCTTCCGGAATCTCGCGTCCTGCCATTTTCAGGATTTTCACCCGTCTGCCGATTTCGCCCGATCCGAAATGCCCGGAATCCATGAGGTGTTCTATTTTTTTTCCAATTGGAGAAAGTGCCGATTCCAGAAGTCCGGGTTGCGCCTCTCTCAGCAATTCCTTTAAGGTAAGGAGCGAGAGCATTTCGTCAGGGCTGAACCACATTCCCGGCAGTTCGAATTTCTTTCCGTCCTTCAGATCGTAGAAATAGCCGTTCCTTTCTCGGTCATATTCAAGCGGCGCGTCGAACTGGAATCTGAGTTCTTCGATGATTCGCTTCACAGTGGAACGGGAGCATTCCAGTTTCTCCATGAGCTTGTGCATCGATACTGGATAGCGGCAGGATGATATCAGCCGGTGTAATCTGCAGGTTTTATGAAAATTTTCCATTTTATGGACAAAATACCATGCTAGCAGTAGCCTGTATTTTGAACAAATTATTGCTACTGATAGCCTGCGCACTAACAAAGATCTGGTGTGCGGCACAAATATAGAAAACTTTGAAGGCTGACTTCATAAACCGTTTCTGGCGGGTTGTTCCATGGTAAATTGTGAAGAAATGAGCAATACATGCCGCACCTGATCTTGATCGCTGGGCCAAATGGCGCGGGAAAATCAACCGCGGCGCCGGGCATTCTGCGCGGAGCGATGTCTGTTTCTCAATTTGTAAACGCGGACACCATTGCCTTGGGGTTGGCCGCCTTTGCACCGGAAACTGCCGCTATGCAAGCCGGAAGGGTCATGCTCCAACGCCTGTATCAACTTGCCGATGATGGAGCGGATTTTGCCTTTGAAACGACTCTCGCCAGCAAGACCTTCGCGCCTTGGATTCAAAAATTGAAGGGAGATGGCTATCAGTTCCATCTGGTTTTCCTGACATTGCCAAGCGCTGAACTTGCCATTGCACGAGTTGCCGAGCGCGTGAGAATGGGGGGGCATAATGTTACGGAAGATGCGATCCGACGCCGGTATGAAGGCGGAATACGGAATTTCTTCAAACTGTACCGCCCGCTTGCCGATGGCTGGCGTGTTTATGACAATTCATCGCTGTCGCCGCGACTCATTGCTCATGGTTCTGGTTTACAAGTAGAATGGGTATCTAATCAGTCGGCATGGGACCGATTACAGGAAATCGGCAATGGAAAAGCTTAAATCGGATATTTCGCGCATCTTCGCAGAAGGAAGCCTGATCGACCAGGCAATTGAGGAAAGCGTAAAGAAAGCACTGATGGAGCACAAGCGTGCTGGGAATCCCATTGTTGAATGGCAGGATGGCAAAGTCGTTGTGCTCAAGCCGGAGTCCATTCCGCTCTGAATTTTGCGTAGCCAGAACGTAGCTACGTGAAGTTCTTTCGGGCTGTCTGAGGCTTAGCGTAGCTGCAAAACAGATTGGCGGGAATTGCAGGTAATTGATTTATAAAGACTGCTATATCGATATATGATCCTACGAACCAAGGGGTCAGGAGTTCGAATCTCTTCGGGCGCGCCATATAATCAACGGGTTGGATGATAAAAAGTCTAGCCCGTTTTTCTTTGCGTAGGGAAATCCTCAGTATTTCCTGCGACCATGAGCCCGCTGTCGCTTGCGATGCGCTTATTTTCACCCGCGTCGAGCAAGACAGAATCAGTCAGCATGCATCCTGATGAAATTTGCGAATGCTTTGAGCGGAGCAGACATGTGCTGGCGGCTGGTGTAATACAAATACCAACTCCCGTAGCTTGGGGACCATTCATCCAGCATGGGGATCAGTTCGCCGCGCCCGATTTCCTCTGCGATGTAGCTCTCGGCAATATAGCCGATGCCGATGCCGTCGCGGGTTGCCTTCACCATCAGATCGACATCGTTGACGATCAGCTGCCCGGCAACGCCGATCTCGATTTTTTTTCTGTTTTTCTCGAATTCCCATGACAGCAACTGTCGGTTGCCCAGCCTGAAACGTATGCATGAATGGTTCTGCAGATCCTCGGGCACCTTCGGCATGGGATGCAGTGACAGATATTCCGGAGACGCGACCGCGATGATCCGGGATGGCGGGCTTGCCCGCACCATCACCATGTCCTGCGCGATTCGCCTGCCGTATCGTATTCCGGCATCGAACCTTCCCTTGACGATGTCCGCATCCGTATTGTCGACGGCGATTTCCATTTGTATGCCCGGATAGGTCGACAGGAAGCGCTTGAGCAGGGGCGCCAGAATCATCTGTGCAGGAATGCTGGAAACGCTGAGGCGCAATGTGCCGACAGGTCTGTCTCGGAAGTCGTTGATCGATTCGACAGCTGCATCCAGCTCGGCAAAGGCTGGCCGTATCCTTGCAAGCAGCTGTTCCCCGGCCTCCGTCAGCGAAACGCTGCGCGTCGTCCGGTTGATCAGACGCAACCCCAGCCGTTCTTCCAGCTTCCTGATGGTTTGGCTCAGTGTGGAGGGAGCCATGCCCAGTTCGACCGCCGCCTTGCCGAAATTGCCCAGTTCGATGACTTCGATGAAGGCGCGCAGTTCCGCGAATTCCGATCCGCGCATAGATCTTCTCCTGCCGGATATTGTTCTGAATTATGAAATAATGAATACATATTATTAAGTATTATATTTACAATCAATGTCAAATAGAATTGTGTTTCTGACCCCGGAAGATTGCGAAAATGAGCGACAATCAAAGCAAGAAAGACGCGACAAGAAGGAAGCTGCTTTTCGGCGGCACGGCAGTCCTTCTGCTGGCTGGGGTCATCTTCTATGTCATGTCGGGACGCTACGTTTCGACCGACGATGCGTACGTCGAATCCGCGCGAGTCGACATCAGCTCGAACATTCCCGGGCGGGTCGCCAGGGTCTTCGTGCACGACAACCAGTCTGTGCATCGCGGAGAGCCCCTGTTCGAACTGGACCCCCGCGAGCACAGGATCGCCCTTGAAGATGCAAAGGCGCATCTTGCCGAAGCGCGTTTGCAGATTGCAGCATTGAAAGCGAGCTACGGGCAGCGCCTTGCCGAACTGGAATCGGCGCGCGAAACGCTGGCCTTCCGTCAGCGCGATTTCGGTCGCGAGAAGCGCCTGGCTGCACGGAACATCGCTTCCAAGGCCGAACTGGACCGCGCAAGGCATGCGCTGGAGGAGGCGAAACAGAAGGTCGTTTCAGTCAGGCAGGGAACGATGAATCTCATTGCCCTGCTCGGAGGCAAACCGGATATCGACGTCGAATCCCACCCAAGCGTACGGCAGGCAAAGGCCGCGCTCGACCGGGCGAAGCTGGATCTTTCCTACACGCTTGTCAGGGCGCCCATTGACGGCATCGTCACCAAGGTCGAGGATCTGCAGCCTGGCGACTACATTCTGGCAGCGAAGCCGGTATTTGCTCTCGTGTCGGGCAAGATATGGATCGAAGCCAATTTCAAGGAAACCGACCTCGCACGCCTGCGCACCGGGCAGATGGCGAAAATCGAAATCGATGCCTATCCAGCTCATTCCTTTCATGGCAAGGTCGAAAGCATGAGCCCCGGAACTGGTTCGAGTTTTTCGCTGCTCCCCCCCGAGAATGCGACGGGCAATTGGGTCAAGGTGGTGCAGCGCCTGCCCGTGCGCATCAGCATGGATGACATCAGTGCCAGCCCGTTGTTGCATCAGGGGCTGAGCGCCGTGGTCACGGTCGATACCGGGCGAGGACGGCGATGAAGGACGATCGGCCGCAATCGCCAATCGAGGAGGCCATCGAGGAGGCGGGCGAAGGAGCCGCCTTTCCTCATCCGCCGCATTCGGAAGTTGTCGGAGCAGGCATCAATCGCCCTCTCATCACCTTCTCGATCATGGCAGCCACCATCATGCAATCGCTCGACTCGACCATCGCGAACGTCGCGCTCCCGCAGATGCAGGGTTCTCTTTCGGCAACGCAGGACCAGATGGCCTGGGTGCTGACGTCCTACATCATTGCAGCCGCGATCATGATTCCTCTGACCGGCTGGCTGGCCGGCCGCTTCGGCCGCAGGCGCGTTTTCCTGATCTCGATTGTCGGTTTCACGGTCACATCGGCGCTCTGCGGGATATCGACCAATCTTGCCGAGATCGTGCTGTTCAGGTTGCTGCAGGGAATATCCGGCGCAGCCCTTGTGCCTTTGTCCCAGGCCGTCCTGTTCGACATCAATCCGCCCGAGCGGCACGGCAAGGCAATGGCCATCTGGGGCGTGGGTGTAACGCTTGGTCCTGTTCTCGGTCCCATGCTGGGCGGCTGGCTGACCGACAATTACAGCTGGGGCTGGGTGTTCTTCATCAATGTGCCGATAGGCATCGCCGCGTTTCTCGGACTCTCCGCTTCCCTGCCTGAAACGGAGAAGCATTCGAACCGGTTCGATTTTTTCGGCTTCATCTCCCTCTCATTCGCGATAGGCGCACTGCAACTTGTCCTCGACAGGGGGGAGCTGAAGAACTGGTTCGGATCGCCCGAGATTGTCACTGAATCCATCGTGGCCGGTCTTGCCTTCTATTATTTTCTAGTCCATTCGCTGACCTATTCCCGGCCGTTTTTGAGCCCGGCTCTCTTTACGGACAGGAATTTCGTCACCGCCAACATTTTCATCTTCCTCATCGGCGTGGTGCTTTTCGCGACCCTGGCCCTGATTCCGCCCATGCTTCAGAACGAGATGAATTATCCAGTGCTGTTGAGCGGGATCGTGACTGCGCCGCGCGGACTCGGCACCATGTTCGGCATGATGGTGGTGGGCAGGCTGGTCGGCCGCATCGATTCGCGCCTGATCATGGCAGCAGGGCTTGCCATGACCGCCTTTTCCCTCTGGCAGATGATGCACTTCGACCTCCTGATGGACGAGCGCTTGATCGTATGGTCCGGACTGATCCAGGGATTCGGCGTGGGCCTCGTCTATGTGCCCAATTCCACGGTCGCATTCAGCACCCTGCCCCTGACCCTGCGCAACGAAGGCACTGCATTCTTCAACCTGCAGCGCAACATCGGCAGTGCCATCGGAATTTCCGTGGTCCAGACGCTGCTCACGCGAAACACGCAAACCGTGCACGCGTCGCTTGCCGAGCATGTCACGCCCTACAACCTCGACAACCCTGCGTACGCCGCGAATCATGTGGATCCTTCCAGCCATGCCGGGCTTCAGTTCCTGAACCACATGATCAACCATCAGGCGTCGATGCTCGCCTATCTCGACGACTACAAACTGATGATGGTGCTTACTCTGGGTGTGATTCCCCTGCTCGTGCTAATGCGCCCCAATTCGAGCAAGGCAAATGAACCTGTGGTGATGGAATGAACAGGCTATTGCTTCTGGTCGTCCTATTGTGTTCGGCATGCAGCGCAGATCCGCATGTCGGTTCGCCGATTGTTCCGGCAGAGCCATCGTTCACGGGCAAAGGAGAACTGGTTTCGATCAGGGAGCGCATCGCACTGGGCGACCGCATCGCATCGGACTGGTGGATGCTGTTTGCATCGAAGCCGCTTGACAATCTGATCCATACGGCAATCTCCGGAAACTATGCTCTTTCAGCCGCGCGCGAGACACTCGCCGAAGCGAACGAGGCGGTCAAGGCGAGCGAAGGGCATCTTCTTCCCCAGGCATCGATAGGCGCAGCGGCGGGGCGTCAGAAATACGGCGCAGCCCTGTTCGGGCCTGCGAATTTCACCATCCCGCCGTTCAACTATTATGAAGCGGGTCCGATGCTCAGCTGGACGCCCGACCTCTTCGGCGGGCAGCATCATGCGGTCGAACTGCAGAAGGCGCTTGCTCAGCGAAAGGCCCACCTGCTGGATGCGACCTATCTTGCCCTGACAGGCAGCGTCGTGGAAACCAGCCTCGAAATCGCATCTTCGAACGCGGAGATCTCCGCGATACAAGCCATCCTGAAAACGGACAGGAAAACGCTCGAACTCGTGCAGGATGCCTATGAAATCGGTTCGGTTTCACGATCCGATCTGCTGAGCGCAAGAGCAAGGCTTCTTTCCGACCAGTCGCTTCTGCCTTCCGTACAGCAGCGTCTGGCTTCGGCAAGACACAGGCTTGCCATTCTCGAAGGAAAAACGCCCGCCGGATGGGTTCCCCCTTCAATTTCACTCGAAGACTTCAGGCTGCCGGGCAAGCTGCCTGTTGCCCTGCCGTCGGAACTGGCCAGAAGGCGCCCCGACATTCTCGCTGCCGAAGACAATCTTCAGGCCGCAAGCGCGGTACTGGGAATTGCCACGGCAAACCTATACCCAGGCATTACCCTGACGGCCAACATGCTGCAGGAAGCGCTCACTCCTGCAGGCATATTCAGGGGCACCGCAACGGCATGGTCTATGGCGGCGGGAATCAGCACAAACCTGTTCGACGGAGGGGCATTGTCGGCCGAAAAGCGGGAAGCGAGGGATGCGTACAATGCAGCGCTTGCCAGCTACAGACAGACCATACTGGATGCGTTTGGCAATGTGGCCGATGCCCTGACAGCCCTCGAGGCGGATGACAATTCGGTGTCGACCTTGCAAAGCGAAGCCGCTACCGCAAAATCTTCCGCAGATCTTGATCTAGCCAGCTACGAGGAGGGCGCCATCGGACTCCTGCAGGTTCAGGAGCGTCAGCATGAATTCCTGAACGCAAAGCTTGCGCTTGTCCGTTCCGAGCATAGGCGGTTCGTCGATTGCGCCCGACTATTCCTGGCCCTGGGAGGCTCGCCGTTGCGCCGCTAGCATTTCGTGCGCGGTTGTTCGACAACTGGCGTGAAGTTGACCCGAGCCGCGCAATCCTGAGGTTTACGCAGGGAAGATTAGGCGATATCATTCCATAAGACTACGCTAATAATCCTGCACATTTCCATGAATCGATACCACTGGACGAGAAAGTTCTCTCAGCTTTCCACGCTTCTGCTGATTTGCCTGATTCCCGCTGTGGGGCTTTTCCGCATCGATCTCGCATCCGCCAGCTTCTTCATCCTGGGCCGCCAGGTCGAATGGTCCAATTTCCCCTTTCTGATCGGGCTTGCGCTTTTCGTCGCAACCGCGCCCATCATCACCTACATGACGATCGGCGCAGTATGGTGCGGCTGGGCATGTCCGCACAATCTGTTCTCGGAATGGGCGAACAATCTGACCAAGAAGCTGCTCGGCAAGCGTGCGGACGTGAGCGTGGACGGCGAGGGCATGATCGTGGCAGAGTCCAAGAACAAGCTCGTCAACTGGATTCTTCTGGGCGCGAGCCTGCTGGCCGCTTCGATGGTCCTGGCCTACGTTGCGCTGATGTTCTTCTATACCCCTTCCGACATGTGGCAATTTCTAGTCAACGGATCGGAGCGGCAGACGAACATGCTCATCATGTATCTCTTCGCAGTCTTTCTGATCTTCATCGACATCGGGGTCATACGCTATTTCTTCTGCGACTATGCCTGCCTTTACCGGATGGGACACAGGATGTTCAAGTCGAAGGATGCGCTGCACGTGAGCTACGATGCATCTCGCTCATCCGATTGCGCAAAATGCAATTATTGCGCGACGAACTGCATCACCGGCATCGAGCCGACGAACATCACCCGGTATGACGCCTGCATCGACTGCGGCGAGTGCATCGACGCATGCAACAAGCTG
>JAJZPK010000185.1 GCA_021811205.1 Pseudomonadota bacterium | reverse complement strand
ACCCCCTCTTGAAAGGAGCAAAAAATGTCAGTATTGGTAGGTAAATGCGCCCCCGACTTCACTGCGGCCGCAGTCATGGGCAACAACCAGATCGAGGAAAATTTCAACCTGCATTCCTATATCAAGGACAAGTATGCGGTCGTCTTCTTCTACCCCCTCGACTTCACCTTCGTCTGCCCTTCGGAGCTGATCGCCTTCGATCACCGCCTGAAGGAATTCAAGGATCGCAACGTGGAAGTCATCGGCGTGTCGATCGATTCCCAGTTCACCCATCTGGCATGGAAGAACACCCCAGTCAACAACGGCGGCATTGGCAAGGTGGGCTATCCTCTGGTGGCGGACATCAAACACGAGATCTGTCAGGCCTACGATGTCGAGGCAAGCGCAGGCGTGGCTTTCCGCGGCTCTTTCCTGATCGACAAGTCCCGCACCGTGCGCCATCAGGTGGTGAACGATCTGCCGCTGGGACGCAATATCGACGAAATGCTGCGCATGGTCGATGCACTGCAGTTCTTTGAGCAGCACGGCGAAGTCTGCCCGGCAGGATGGAAGAAGGGCGAAGCCGGAATGAAACCCACGGGGGACGGCGTGGCAAGCTATCTTGCGAAACATAGCGAATCGCTTTGATCGAATAAGGGGCCGCGAAAGCGGCCCTTTTGTTTTAAGGAGCCATCATGTACGGATTTTCGACAACACTTCGCATTTCCTTCGCTGACGCCATAGCGAAAGTGACCGAGGCCCTCAGGAAGGAAGGATTCGGCGTGCTCACCGACATCGACGTCCAATCCACCCTCAAGTCGAAACTGAATCTCGACATGCGCCCCTACCGCATCCTCGGCGCATGCAATCCTCCCTTCGCGCACCGCGCCATTCTCGCCGAACCCGACATCGGCCTGCTGCTTCCCTGCAATGTGCTGGTGAGAGCAGAAGAGAATGGAACCGTCACGGTCGCCTTCATGGACCCGGAAGCTGTTCTCAATCTCGTCGACAAGCCCGGAATGAAGGAAATCGCCCTGGAAGTCAAGGCGAGACTCGTACGGGTCAGGGACAGCCTCGGCTGAATGGCCTGAAATGCACTACGAATTCACCCACCAGCAGCGCATCGCTTATTTCACGATGGAAATCGCGTTGAAGAGCGACATTCCCACCTACAGCGGAGGCCTGGGCGTGCTGGCTGGGGACGTGATGCGGGCGAGTGCAGACATCCAGCTTCCCCTCGTTGCAGTCAGCCTCGTGAGCCGCGCCGGCTACTTCAGGCAGGAAATCAGGGACGGGCGCCAGGTCGAGCATCCCGATATGTGGGATCCGGCAAAATGGGCGTTTCCGCTGGACGCGAAAATCGCCGTCAACATGGAAGGACGCGAAGTCTGGGTGCGCGGCTGGCTTTACGTGCTCACCGGCCACTTGGGGGGCAAGGAGCCCGTCATCCTGCTCGACACCGATCTCGACGAAAACAGGCCGGAAGACCGGGAAATCACCCATTACCTCTACGGAGGCGACCAGATCTACCGCCTCAAGCAGGAAATCGTGCTCGGCATAGGCGGATTGCGCATGCTGCATGCGCTCGGCTTCCAGGTCCGCCAGTACCACATGAACGAAGGCCATTCCGCACTGCTCGCGCTGGAGCTCCTGAGGCGTTTCGCAAGACAGGAAAACGAGGACGAGAACCTGCTTTCCTACGACATCCCCATGGTGAGATCAGTCTGCAATTTCACGACCCACACCCCGATCGAGGCGGGCCACGACCAGTTCCCTTACGAACTCGTACAGAACATCCTGAGGGACTTCATCGATTTCAACGAACTCAAGGCGGTTGCCGGGGAAGAGCGGCTCAACATGACCAAACTCGCGCTGAATCTGAGCGACTATGTCAACGGCGTCGCCATGAAGCACGCCGAAATTTCAAGGCAGATGTATCCCGGCTATCACGTCCATGCCGTCACCAACGGCGTCCATCCCTATACCTGGACTTCCGACCACTTCGCCAGCCTTTACGATCACCACCTGCCCGGCTGGTGTTACGAACCCCAACTCCTGGTCCGGGTCGACCAGATCCCGGATGAAGCGATATGGAAAGCCCACGGAGCCTCCAAACTTGCCCTGATCGAGCGCATCAAAACCCTTTGCGGCAAGGACTTCAGCGCCGAGATCCCGATCATCGGGTTCGCCAGAAGAATGACCGCCTACAAACGCCCGGATCTCATTTTCTCCGACCTTGAAAAAATCAGGGCCATAGCCAAGAACCGCCCCTTCCAGATCGTGATGGCCGGGAAAGCGCACCCCAACGACGAAGGCGGCAAACAATTGATCGAAATGCTCAACGCCCACCTCGACAGTCTCTCGGACACCCTCAATACCGCATTCCTGCCCAATTACGACATGGACCTCGCGCTCTCCCTGGTTTCCGGGGTCGATATCTGGCTCAATACACCGCTCAGACCGATGGAAGCGTCCGGCACCAGCGGAATGAAGGCCGCATTCAACGGCGTCCCCAGCTTGAGCGTACTGGACGGATGGTGGATCGAAGGCTGCATCGAGGGCGTGACAGGCTGGGCAGTCGGCAATGCTTCGGATCAGACCAACGGCGACGACGCGGGACTGCTTTACGAAAAACTCGAAAAAATCGTCCTTCCGCTTTATCATGACGACAGAAACGGCTGGATTGCAGTCATGAAAAACGCCATAGGGAAGAACGCCTCCTATTTCAACAGCCATCGCATGATGCGCCGTTATGCGACGGAAGCTTATGTACGCTAAAAAATGAATTCATCGCCACGCATTACCGATCTTTCCCATCTCGGCTTTCTCCGCGTTTCCGGAGAGGATGCCGGGGATTTCCTGCAAAACCTCACCAGCAACGACGTGAGGCACCTGGACGAGAACTCCGCCCAATACAACAGCCTCTGCTCGCCGAAGGGAAGAATGCTGGCAAGTTTCCTCATGTTCAGGATGGATGGGGATTATATTCTCCAGATGCCAAAGGACATGGTCGATCGCGTCAAGCAGCGCCTTTCCATGTATATCTTCCGCTCCAAAGTCTCCATTTCGAAAGCGGAGCTTGCAGCCAT
>JAJZPK010000027.1 GCA_021811205.1 Pseudomonadota bacterium | reverse complement strand
AGGACTGCCGCAACCTTCTGTTTCATTTGGGATCCTTTTTCATGCCTTGATTCCACAGATTGATTCTGCACTTTACAAGCTGAAACTTCAATCGAAATGTGACTGCATGAACGGAGCTGATCGACTAGAATTCGTATCGTAGGCCACCATCGCCCGGAGGGATTCCATGGAAACGCATCTGCACGAAGGAAGGCATTGGGTAGCGGATCTCCTTTCGGCGATATTCGCCGTCATTCTGTTCTTTCTGGCGCTCTCCCTGGTCAACGGCTGAGCTTCAATCGTCGTCATCGTCTTCGCGCCGGTAGTGCCTGTATTCATCCTCATCTTCCCTGTAGGGCGCTGCATAGACGCGTCCGGGCTGCCTCATGAAGCGCTCGGGCTGGGACATCGATTGCCCTGCATCGTATCCGATGACGGCACCCAGAGCCGATGCCGCAACCCTGCCGTTGCCCTGCCCGACCTGGCTGCCCAGAAGCCCTCCCGCCACGGCTCCCAGCGCGCCTCCGGCGGTGATGTCGGCCCGCGCCGAGAACGGTGAAAACAGCATAGCCGCTGCAAACGAACAGGCGATTATTTTGACTTTCATTTTCCTCTCCTTGATTCGGGTTGGTTTCCTGAAACTCTGCCCTTCAATTCCTTGCCCGGCCTGAAGTGGGGGACGCTCCTTTCCGGAATCATGAGGCGCTCCCCCGTTCTCGGATTTCTCGCCGTCCGCGCCTTTCGCCTGACGACCGAAAAGCTGCCGAATCCCCTGATCTCTATCCTTTCCCCATCGACGATCACGCGCCTCATTTCATCGAGGGCTGCATTGACTGCTGACTCGATCTTCCCGATCTTCAGCTCGGGATGCTTGGCAACGAGCCTCGCGATCAGTTCCATCCTGTTCATTTCTCTTCCCCTGATTGGCTGGTTCCAAATTTAAGGCGAGATCGATTGACGTACAAGGCGAATCCGACATTCGGTCGAAATTCCGGGACGAGCGGTCAGAGGTAGTCGAGCAGGATGCCGAGGAAGATCGCCCCACCCACCCAGTTGTTGTGGAGGAATGCCTTGAAGCAGGGCATCCTTTCCCTTTTTCGGATGAGGAAATAATGGTAGATCATGATGATGAACGCCGCGGCAAGCCCGGCGTAATAATACAAGCCCCGCCCAAGTTCAATCCCGACATGGGCGAGCATGGCGATCATGATCGCGTAGCAGAGCATGACGGCGAAAACGTCGTATCGGCCGAATGTGAGGGCCGAGGTCCTGATGCCGATCCTGACATCGTCTTCCCTGTCGACCATGGCGTATTCGGTATCGTAGGCGACCGTCCAGAAAATGTTGGCGATCAGGATCTGCCAGGCGATGCCGGGCACGCTTCCGGTTTCTGCAGCGAAAGCCATGGGTATGCCGAAACCGAATGCGATGCCGAGATAGGCCTGGGGGATCGCGAAAAAGCGCTTGGTGAAGGGATAGCTTGCCGCAAGAAAGAGCGCGACAAAGGAAAGCATGATCGTCAGGCGATTAGTCAGGAGAACCAGCAGGAATGCAGCGAGCGACAGGAACAGGGCGAGGAGAAGCGCCTCCTTTTTCGTGACCCGCCTTGAAGCGAGCGGACGTTCCTTCGTGCGCTCGACATGCGGGTCGAAATCCATGTCCGCATAATCGTTCACGACGCATCCTGCGGAGCGCATCAGGATCGTGCCCAGAAAGAAGATGGCGACGAGATCGAGACGAGGGTGCCCGCCGGATGCGATCCAGAGCCCCCAAAGCGTGGGCCAGAGCAGCAGCAGGGAGCCGATCGGCTTGTCCAGCCTCATCAGCTTCATGTAAAGCATGAACTTGTTCAAGCGAGCTCCGAAATTTCGGGCAGGAACACTTCCGTCACCAGAATGGAGCATTTTCCGGTAAAAAACAGAGAACGTCTCGCCCACAGCGCATCCGGCCTGACCTTCATGTATCTGCAGGATTTCTCGTATAGCGGATGCCTGCTCGAAATCGAAAGAAATTCGAAATCGTCTCTCCCCACTCTCGGATTCGAAAGGTAGGCGCTGCCCAGGGACTTCTGACCGAGAAACCTGAGATTGCGCCATGGTCCCTTGAGGCTGCTCCTCAATGCGACCGAATGGGCGAAGACGACCGGCTTGTCTGCGCAGCAGAGACAGACTTCCCTGACGAGGACGGACTCGTTCCGCTTCGCCCCTATCCTTCCGAGCTCGTCAAGATTCGCCCTGGCAAACCTGTTCGATACGTGGCGCACGGAAAATTGCCCGCATTTTTCCATGATGCGCATCGTCAGCGATCCGCCGCTTCTCACCCATTTCGAAAGCCCGCGTGCGCCGACGAGGCCGGTTTTCCATTTCCGGTTCATGCCCTGAGATATTCCGATTTTTCGCCCATCCAGCGATCGAGATGCCTGTTGACCGCGCTTCTGTCGGATAAAAGAAGCTCGTCGGCGGCGCTCCTTGCTGCATCCAGCAGATCGTCCTCATCGAGATCGGCGAACCTCAGCATCGGCACGCCGCTTTGCCTTGCGCCCAGAAATTCCCCGGGGCCGCGCAGCGCGAGATCGCGCCTGGCGATCTCGAATCCGTCGGAGGTCTCGAAGATCGCCTTCAGCCTTTCGGTTGCGATCTTGCCGAGCGGCGCCTGGTAGAGCAGCAGGCAGACGCTGTGCTCGGCCCCCCTGCCCACTCTGCCGCGCAGCTGATGAAGCTGGGAAAGCCCCATTCTTTCGGCATGCTCGATCACCATCACCGACGCGTTCGGCACGTCCACGCCGACCTCGATGACCGTGGTCGCGACGAGGAGCTTGATTCTACCATCCTGGAAATCGCGCATCACGGCCGTCTTCTCCGAATTGGGCATCCTGCCGTGGACGAGCCCGGCCTCGATTTCCGGAAATTCGGTCTGCAGCCGCTCATAAGTTTCGATCGCGGTCCTCAGCTGGAGCGCTTCCGACTCCTCGATCAGCGGGCAGACCCAGTAGATCTGGTTGCCCGATGCGCATGCGCCTCTCACGCGCTGTATCACTTCTTCGCGCCTGTCGTTTGACACCAGCTTGGTGACGACTGGCGTTCTTCCGGGCGGAAGCTCGTCGATGACGGAAACGTCGAGGTCGGCATAATAGCTCATGGCGAGCGTTCTCGGTATCGGGGTTGCGCTCATCATCAACTGGTGAGCCTCGAATCCCTTGTGCCGCAGCGCAAGCCGCTGATGGACGCCGAAGCGGTGCTGCTCGTCGACTATGGCGAGCCCCAGGTTCCTGAACGCAACCTGTTCCTGGAAAAGCGCGTGCGTTCCCACCGCAAGCTGGGCTTCTCCCTTTTCGATCATGCCCAATGCCTCGCTCTTTTCCTTTTTCTTCAGGCTGGAAGAAAGCCATGCCACCTTGAGCCCCAGGGGCTCGAGCCATTTTGAAAATTTCTCGAAGTGCTGCTCGGCGAGAATCTCTGTCGGCGCCATCACTGCGGCCTGATATCCCGACTCGATCGCAATCAGCGCAGAGAGGGCTGCGACGATGGTCTTGCCGCTTCCGACGTCCCCCTGCAGCAGCCGCTGCATCGGGTTTCCCGAAGCAAGGTCTTTCGAAATCTCGCCGAAAACCTGCTTCTGCGCATTCGTGAGCGAAAAGGGAAGGGAATCCAGAAGTGCCGTGACGAGCCTGCCTTCCGGGGCGAAAACGGGCGCGCGCTTCTCCTTCCTGTTGCGGTAATGGAGGCGCATGGAAAGCTGCTGTGCGAGCAGTTCGTCGAACTTGATCCTTCTCCAGGCAGGATGGGTCTTTCCGTCGAGCTCGGACCGGATCGCGTCAACGGGCGGATGGTGCAGATAGCGCACGCTCTCGTCGAATCCGGGAAGATCAAGCCTTCCGAGCAAATCGCCTGGCAAGGTGTCTGACAGGTCGAGGGATTCGAGCGCTTCATTGATCAGGCCTTTCAGCCTGCCCTGAGACAATCCTGCTGTGGTCGGATAGACGGGCGTGAGCGAATCGGAAAGCGGAATCTCTGCCCTCGAGACTTTGGGGTGGATCATCTCCGGGCCGAAAAAGCCTGCCCTCACTTCGCCGAAAAAGCGCATCCTTTTGCCCTTTTCGAGCATTTTCACCTGGCTCGGATAGAAATTCATGAAGCGTATGTCCATGCTCCCGCTCTTGTCTTCCACCCTGCATGAAAGAACGCGCCTTCCCGAATATTTGACCCCCGATTCGACGATCTCGCCCTCGATGAGGACGGATTCGCCTACAGGCGCATCCGCGATCGGAGAGAGCCTGGTTTCGTCCTCATAGCGCAGAGGAAGATGGAGCACCCTGTCCCACAGCGTGTGGATGCCCAGCCGCGCGAGTCTGTCCTTCACTCAGTCCTTGTCCGTCTCGCCTATGTTGAGTACGAGTATGCCGTCCATTTCGACCAGCGCTCCTTTGGGCAGGCTCGCCACGCCGAGGGCAGCACGCGCGGGATAGGGTTCTGCAAAATAGCTGCCCATGATCTCGTTGAGCATGGCGAAATTGGCAAGGTCGGTCAGGTAGACGTTGAGCTTGACGAGATCCGACAGGCTTCCGCCGGACGCCTGCGCGACCGCCGAAAGGTTCCTGAACACCCTGTGGATCTGCGCCTCGATCCCCTCTTCGAGCTGCATGGTGGAAGGATCCAGCCCGATCTGCCCCGAAAGATAGACGGTATCCTTGGCGCGCACTGCCTGGGAATAGGTTCCGATCGCTTTCGGAGCATCAATGGTGCTGATGATTCTCTTGGTCATTTTTTCCCTTTCATGTTGTTCCGCCCAGTGCCGATTTCAGCATCGCGAGTCTCGCATTGCCCAATTCCTTGGTGACCTCCTTGCCCGAATGCTTGATGTCCTCTCCCATCTCGGCGATGAACCTGCTCGGCTCGCAAGCCTGCATTGTCCCAGCACGCTTGCGCTTTGTGCAATAGCTGATATGCAGCCCTTCCCGCGCGCGCGTCACCCCGACGTACATGAGGCGCCGCTCCTCTTCTATTCCGGCATCATCCATCGATTCCTGGTGGGGCAAAATGCCTTCCTCTGCGCCGACCAGGAAGACCTGTTTGAATTCCAGTCCTTTGGCGGCATGCAATGTGGAGAGCGTGACCGCATCGTAATCCTCCTCCTTCTTTTCGAGCAGGTTGATGAGCGCGATCGTCTGGGTGAGTTCGATCAGGTTTTTTTCGTCTTCCTCGCCTTTTCTGGCGATCCAGCCGGAGAATTCCATCACATTCTCCCATTTCGATTTCGCCTGCCTGGCTTCCTCCGAATCGAAGAGATGCGCTTCAAAATCGATCGCCTTCAGGAGGTCGTTCATGACTTCCCCTGCGGGCGCCTTCTCGGCTTCATATTGCAGCTTGTTGACGAAGTTGCAGAATTCGAGAAGGGGTTCAAGCTGCCTCTCGGGAATCTCGTGGGAGAATCCTGCCTCGAATGCGGCCTCGAACATGCTCACCTGCCTTTTTCCCGCATAGCGTCCGAGCGCCTCCAGTGTTCCGTTGCCGACCCCGCGCTTCGGGGTGGTCACTGCGCGCACGAAGGCGGGATCGTCGTCCGGATTGGCGATGAGCCTCAGGTAGGCGATGAGGTCCTTGATTTCCCCCCTGTCGAAAAAGGAAAGTCCTCCGCTCACCCTGTAAGGGACGCGCTCGTTCCTCAGTTGCTGCTCGAAGAGCCTTGCCTGGTGATTGCCGCGATAGAGGATCGCATAGTCCGAATGGCGCGTCCTGTTCTCGAACTTGTGGGCGAGCAGGGTTCTCACCACCGCTTCCGCCTCGTGCTCCTCGTCTTTTGCAGCGATCACCCTGATCGGATCGCCATGGCCGAGCTCGGACCAGAGCTTCTTTTCGAAAAGCTTGGTGTTGTTCGAGATCAGGCTGTTCGCGGCCTTCAGTATCCTGACCGTGGACCGGTAGTTCTGCTCGAGCTTGATCACTTCGAGATTGGGATAATCCCGGTCGAGCTCGGCGATGTTCTCCTTGGATGCGCCGCGCCATGCATAGATCGCCTGGTCGTCGTCGCCCACTGCGGTGAATGCCCCTCTTGAGCCGGAAAGCAGCCTGATCAGCCTGTACTGGCAGAGGTTGGTGTCCTGGTATTCGTCTATCAGCAGATAGCGCAGCTTCTTCTGCCATTTCTCGAGCGCATCCGGCTCGCTTTCGAAAAGCACGACCGGCAGCCTGATGAGATCGTCGAAATCGACCGCCTGGTAGGCCTGGAGGGTGGACTGGTATTCGGCATAGATTCTGGCGGCAAATGCGTCCCCCTGCGCATCCTTTGGGGAAACCAGACCGTTCTTCCATCCCGAAATGAGGCTTGCGACGCGCCTCGTCTCCTTCTTGTCCGTGGTCTTGCACAGATTGGCGAGGATGGACTGACAATCGGCCGAATCGAGGATCGAAAAACCCGACTTGAGCCCCAGCCTTTTCGATTCGCTCCTCAATATGGAAAGACCCAGCGAATGGAAGGTCGAGACGGTGAGCCCCCTGGAATTGCTCTTGACGAGCTTGCCCACGCGCTCCTGCATCTCCTTCGCCGCCTTGTTGGTGAAGGTGATCGCTGCGATGTGGAAGGGGGAATAGCCGCATTCTTCGATCAGGTAGGCGATCTTGTGGGTGATCACGCGCGTCTTGCCGCTGCCCGCCCCCGCCAGCACGAGAAGCGGCCCGTCGATGTGCCTCACTGCGCTTGCCTGCGCCGGATTCAGTTTCGACAGCATGTCAGGCCATACCGAATTTTTTCAGCAGTCTGCTGAAGGTCAGCCCCTGGACGGCGATCGAAAAAACCGCGATGAAATAAACGCAGGGAAGGAAAATGGATTTCATGCCTTCTTCGCGCAGCGCAAGCACCATCGCGATCGAAAGCGCGCCGCGCAATCCGCCCCAGGTCATGATCGCCGTGGTTCCCCTCTGGAATGCGTAGAAGGGCCGCATCAATTGCACCGGCAAAGCGATGCTGAGAAAGCGCGCGAAAAGCGCGATCGGGACGCACAGGAAGGCCATGACAGCAGTTGCCTTGTCGATCTTGATCACCATCATCTCCAGCCCGATGAGCATGAACAGAACCGCATTCAGGATCTCGTCGACAAGCTCCCAGAACGAATCGATATGCTCCCGCTTCCTGGCCGACAATGCGTCTCGCCCCCTGTTGCCGATGATCAATCCCGCCACGACCATCGAGATCGGGGCAGACACGTGCAGCTTTTCGGCGAGCAGATAGCCGCCTGAGGCCACCGCGAGCGTGATGAGGAGTTCCGCCTGATAGGACTCGACCGTCGCCAGCATCTTGCGCGCGAACCAGCCCAGCACGCCCCCGATCAGAAGACCGCCCCCCGCTTCCTGGACGAGCAGTTCGACCGCCTTCAGAATGGTCGGCTCCGCTCCCCCCGTGATGAGTTCGAGTATGGTCAGGTAGAAAACGATGGCCACCCCGTCGTTGAACAACGACTCTCCCGCTATCTTGGTTTCGATGGCTTTCGGCGCCCCCATCTTCTTGATGATGCCGATCACGGCAATCGGATCGGTCGGCGAGACGATGGCACCGAACAGCATGGCGTAGAGGAAGGACACCTGGGTAAAGCCTGCGAATTGAGCAAGCAAATAGAAGATCGCGCCGATCACGATGGTGGAAATCAGGGTGCTGATCGTCGCCGTGATCGCGACGGGCAATTGCGCGCTTTTCAGATCGCCCATCTCGATCTGGGATGCGCCTGCGAAAAGCAGGAAGGAAAGCATGCCGTGGAAAACCGTCTCGCTGAAATTGATCCCGTGCAGAAATGCATCGATAGGCGCGATGTCGATGAGTCCCATCGCCTCGAGTGCAAGCCCTGCAAAACCCGCGCCCATGGCGAGCAGCATGAGGCCGATCGACGAAGGAAGCTTCACCCACCTGTCGTTGATGTAGCTCCCGAATGCTGCAGCGGTCAAGAGTATTCCGGAAATTTCGAAAAGGTCCATGGAGTTTAAAATGAAGCGTTCACATCCAGTATAATAATGCAGATAATCCGGATAGAGGGATCAGATGTCAGAAGGTTTTCACGTACACGGGCCAGAGTCCCATCACATCGAGCACGAAGCGCACTCGGGCTCGTCGCTCGCGCAGCAGGTTGCGATCTTCACCGCGCTGCTCGCCACGCTCGGCGCGATCGTGAGCTATCAGGGCAGCGACACGCAGGAAGAAGCGATGCTCTTCAAGAACGAGGCGGTGCTGAAGAAAACCCAGGCATCCGACCAGTGGAACTACTACCAGGCGGTCAGCAACAAGGCGCATCTGATGGAGCTCGCATCCAGCATCGCCGCCGGCAAGGCAGATTATTATAAAGCGCAGATCGAGAAATACAAGGCGCAGAAAAAGTCCATCAAGGCTGAAGCCGACAAGCTCGAAGCCGAGTCAAAGGCAGCGAACGACAAGAGCGAGCAGATGATGCACCCGAGGCGCAGGCTCGCCCAGGCCATGACCCTGATCCAGATCGCGATTTCGCTCGCTTCCATCACCGCACTGACCCGCAAGAAATGGCTGTTCGTCATGGCCGTCGTATCGGCCTTCGGCGGAGCCGTGCTCTGGGTGACCACGCTCGCCGGATGAAGACCGTCCTATACGATTGGGGAGGCGCGAACGTCTGGCTCTTCCATCTTCTGAACGGGCTTCACACCAGTTTCTCGGACAGATTCATGATGCTCGGCACCCTGCTTGCCGGGCACGGCAATTTCCCGGTTTACCTGGGGATCGCCTGCCTCTTCGCAATCGGCAGTCTTTCCGATCCAGCTTCCGAAAAAAAGGCCGTGATGTGGCTCACGACGATCTCGGTGTTCTGCGTCGCCTACATGCTGGACGGGCAATTGCTGAATCTCGTCAAGCCCTGGCTCGATTTCCCCAGACCCCTGCTCGCCTTGCCGCCTTCTTCGGTGCATGTCTTCGGCAGAGCCGAATACCATGACAGCCTGCCATCCGGCCATGCCTCCTTCGCGATGCTGACCGTCGCCAGCCTCTGGCCCATGATACCGATGCGCTACAGGATGGCCGGCGTTTTCTTCGTGGCCTGGGCGGGCATTTCGAGGATTTGCCTGGGCGCGCATTTTCCCGCGGACGTCCTGGCAGGTTTTCTTTCGGCCTATCTCATCGTGCTCATCGTCAGGAAGGCGATCAAATCCGCGCTGCCCGATCGAGCATGAGGATCGCGTTCGACGAGGCATTGCCCGTCGTCCAGCTCAAGGACGAAATAAGCCGCGCGATCCTGGAAAACCAGGTCGTCGTCGTGTGCGGCGAAACAGGCTCGGGAAAAACCACGCAGCTTCCCAAGATCTGCCTCGAAATAGGCAGGGGAGTCAACGGGCTCATCGGCCATACCCAGCCGAGGCGCGTCGCGGCGAGAAGCATCGCAGGCCGAATAGCGAAGGAACTTCAGTCCGAAATCGGGCAATACGTCGGATACAAGATCAGATTCACGGACAGAACGGGCGAGCGCATCTCGATCAAGCTGATGACGGACGGCATCCTGCTCGCCGAGACGCGCACCGATCCGCTCCTTTCCAGATACGACACGCTGATCATAGACGAAGCGCACGAGCGCAGCCTCAACATCGATTTCATCCTCGGCTACCTCAAGACGATCCTTCCCCGGCGCCCCGATCTGAAAGTGATCGTGACTTCCGCGACGATCGATGCGGGACGCTTTGCCGGGCATTTCGATGCGAAAGTGCTCAACGTGCCGGGAAGATCCTATCCGGTCGAAGTGCGCTACCGCCCTTTCGAGGAAGAGGAGGATCCGGACATGGAGGCATCGATCCTTGCTGCAGTCGACGAGGCGGAAAGGCATCCGGGCGACATCCTCATCTTCCTCCCCGGCGAGCGCGAAATCAGGAACACGATGGAAGCATTGAGAAAGCATGTCCGCATGGATATTCTTCCTCTCTATTCCAGGCTTTCCGTTCCCGAGCAGGAAAAGGTTTTCCAGCGCTCGGGAAGCAGGCGCATCGTGCTCGCGACCAATGTCGCGGAGACTTCGCTCACCGTTCCCAATATCGGCTCGGTGATCGATACCGGGCTCGCCAGGATCAACCGCTACAGCTACAGGAACAAGGTCGAGCAGCTGAGGATAGAATCCATCTCGAAGGCATCCGCCAACCAGAGATCGGGCCGGAGCGGGCGCGTGATGCAGGGGCTTTGCATCCGCCTCTATTCGGAGGCCGACTTCGCATCGCGCCCCGAATACACCGATCCCGAGATCCTGAGATCCTCGCTCGCCTCGGCCATCCTCAAGATGAAGAGCATGGGAATCGGAGAAATCGAGTCCTTCCCGTTCATCGATCCGCCTTCCCCGAAGATGGTGTCCGACGGCTACCAGCTCCTCATGGAACTCGGCGCGGTGGACGAGCGGCGCAACATCACGGAAATCGGGTCCAAGCTCTCGAAGCTGCCTTGCGACCCGAGAATAGGCAGGATGATCCTGGCCTCAAAAGGCGCATTGAGCGAAGTGCTCGTCATCGCCTCCGTCCTGGGCATCCAGGACCCTAGGGAATCCCCTTCGGAAAAGCGGGAAGCCGCGCAACTGGCTCACCAGGCCTTCTCGGACGAAAAATCCGATTTCATCGGACTGCTCAAGCTCTGGGGACATTTCGACGAAATGAAGAAGACGCTTTCGAACAGGAAGCTCGCCGCCGAATGCAGGCGCCAATTCCTTTCCCTTCCAAGGCTGAAGGAATGGCGCGACCTGCACGGGCAGCTTTCCGTCCAGATCGCCGAGATGGGCATGCGCATGAACGAGAAGCCCGCCTCCTACGAGGAAATCCATCAGGCACTGCTTTCCGGGCTGCTGGGCAACATCGGCTTCAAGACGGAAGATGGGTATCTTGGAGCCCGGGGAATCAGGTTCACCATCTTCCCTGGATCGAAGGTCAAGAAAAAGCCGAAATGGCTGATGGCAGCCGAGATCACCGAAACCTCCAGGCTTTATGCGCGCTCGATTGCCGAGATCGACCCTGCATGGGTCGAGAAGGCGGGCGCGCATCTCTTGAAGCGCCATTATTTCGATCCGCACTGGGAAAAGAAATCGGCCCAGGTCGCAGCCTTCGAGCAGGTCACCCTCTACGGTCTCATCGTGGTGCCGAAGCGGCGCGTGAATTTCGGCGCAATCGACCCGGAAGTGTCGCGCGAGATCTTCATCAGGGGCGCGCTTGTCGAAGGAGAATTCGACACGAAAGCGCCCTTTTTCGAGCACAACCGGATGCTGATCGCTGAAGTCGAAGAACTCGAACACAAGGCGAGGCGCAGCGATTTCCTGGTCGACGAACAGGTCCTCTTCGAATTCTATTCGGAAAGAATCCCCGAGGGAATCGTGGGCGGGATCAGTTTCGAGAAATGGCGAAGGGAAGCCGAAAGAAGCAACCCCAGGCTGCTCTTTCTCGAAAAGGAAGACCTGATGCGCAAAAGCGCAGAAGATGTGACGGTCAACCGCTATCCGGATTCGATGGAAGCAGAAGGCCACGCCCTTGCCCTTTCCTACCGGTTCGAGCCGGGACATGTCATGGACGGCGTCACGGTCACGATTCCCCTGCATCTGCTCAACCAGATGAAGTCGACATCATTCGACAGGCTCGTCCCTGGATTCCTGAGGGAAAAGCTCACCCATATCATCAAGTCGCTTCCCAAGGCGTTGAGAAAGCAACTGATCCCCGTCTCAGAACATGTGGACAAATGCATGGACGAAAAGGGGCCGCTCCTGGAATCGATGAAAAGAGCCCTGAAGATCGACATCGATTCATTCCCGGAACTGCCCCCCCATCTCATGATGAACTATCGCATCGTCGATGGACAAGGCGACGAAATCGGGATGGGAAGGAATCTGGAGGAATTGAAGAAGAAGCTGGGCAATGCCGCCGAGCAGGATTTCGAAAAAACGGTTTCCTTCGAGAAGAAGCAGCTGACAGGATGGGATTTCGACGAGCTGGCGAATCGCATCGACTCAAACGGCGTGACGAGCTACCCCGCCCTGATGGACGAGGGCTCTCACGTATCAATGGTTGCGCTCGACACCCTGGAAAAGGCGGTCGAGCAATCGAAAATGGGCGTCAACAGGCTTTTCAGGCTGGCATTGAAAGCGCAGTTCGCCCAGCTCGAAAAGGGCGTCCCGGAATCCCTTTGCCTGCGCTACTCTTCGCTTTGCAGTCCCGTTCAATTGAAGGAGCAACTCTCCCGCCTTGCCGCATCAACCTTCCTGGACCTGCCGAGGACGAAAGCGGCCTTCGAAGAAGCGGTGTCAGGCGCAAAGCCGCAGCTGCACGGCAGATATGCCGAAACAGCGAAGCTGCTCGAAGAAATCATGGCGCTTTACAGGAAAATAAAATCGAAGCTCGATGGAGGGTCGAATCCCGCCTTCATGGACATGAAGGATCAGCTCGACCACCTCGTTTATCCCGGATTTCTCGATTCGGCGGATTATTCAAGGCTCAGGCATTATCCGAGATACCTGAAGGCGATGCTCGCCAGATTCGAAAAACTGCCCAATCCCAGGGACGCCCAGCTTCAGGCGGAAATCTCGCAAAGGTGGCAGCGCTATCTGAAAAACCCGCGCCCCGAGCTCGAAGAATACCGCTGGATGATCGAGGAACTCAGGGTCTCCCTCTTCGCGCAGGAACTCAGGACGCCTTTTCCCGTGTCGGCCAAGCGCCTGGACAAGCTCTGGGAATCGTTCAGGTGATCGAACGGATTCCCTATCCGGAAAGCGTACCCGATCTTTTCGAGAAGATCGCCGATCTGCCCTGGCCCGTTTTCCTGGACAGCGCAGGTCTGGGGCGCTACGACATACTTTCGGCCTCCCCTTTTCTCACCCTGGTATCGAAAGGCGGAACGACGGAAATTTCGGACGGGCATTCCAGCCTGTTTTCGGACGAAGATCCGTTTTCGATATTGAGGAAGCATCTGCATCGGCTTGACAAGAAAACCGCCCTTCCCTTGTGCGGAGGGGCGATCGGGTTTTTCGGCTACGATCTGGGACTTGCCCAGTCCGGCATTGCATGCAAAAAGGCGGATTCGAACTTTCCCGATCTCGCCTTCGGGCTTTACGACTGGTCCATCGTCGTCGACCATCAGCTCAGACAAGCATGCATCGCATCGACAGGCGACATTCCCGAAGATCTGCTGGAAAGGCTCGCCCGTGAAGGCAGAAAAAAGGAGCCTTTCAGGCTTTCCGGTCCGATCGAATCCGTCCCGGATTTCGAGGCCTATGCAAAGGCATTCTCGAGAATCAAGGATTACATCGCATCAGGCGACTGCTACCAGGTCAATCTCGCGAGACGCTTCTCGGCCCCTTTCGAGGGCGATCCCTGGACGCTCTACCGGGAAATCAGGAAAAAAAGTCCCGCGCCCTATTCCGCCTATCTCTCCAATCCGCATTGCAGCATCCTGAGCGCTTCCCCCGAGCTTTTTCTGAAGGTCGAAGAGGGCCGCGTCGAGACGAAGCCCATCAAGGGAACGAGGCCGAGGTCAAGCGACCCGATGGAAGACGAACTTCTTGCGCAATCCCTGCTGACGAGCGAAAAGGACAGGGCCGAGAACCTGATGATCGTCGATCTGCTGCGCAACGATCTCGGAAAGGCGTGCGAAGCGGGCACGGTCAGGGTGGAGAAGCTTTTCGACGTCGAGCATTTCGCATCCGTCCATCATCTCGTCAGCACGGTAAGCGGCAGGCTGTGCAAGGGGGAAGACGCGCTTTCCCTCCTCAAGGGCGCATTTCCCGGCGGATCGATCACCGGCGCGCCCAAGATACGCGCCATGGAAATCATAAATGAACTCGAACCCTTCAGACGCGGTCCCTATTGCGGAAGCATCGCGAGAATCGGCTTCGACGGGAACATGGACAGCAGCATCATGATCAGGACACTCGCCGCATCGAAAAACAGCATCTGCCTTTGGGCAGGCGGAGGAATCGTTCACGATTCGGTTCTCACTGAAGAATACATGGAAATCGATCACAAGGCGGGAATGCTCCTTTCATGCATGGAATCCCTCATGCTAAACTGAACCATTCAACAAACGGAAAACCCCATGCCTATCAGGGAATTGACTCCAATCAGCCTCGAACACGAGGTCATCAGCAACGACATCGTCATGGTCGAGTTCTACGCCTCATGGTGCGAAGTCTGCCAGTCCTTCGCTCCTGTGCTGGAGAATGCGGCCGAGACATTCACCGACATTTCCTTCGGCAGGATAGACGCGGACAGGGAGCCCGATCTCGCCAATGAATTCGATATCAAGGCCGTTCCCACGCTGCTCGTCTTCAGGGAAAAGACGCTCGTTTTCAAGGAAGCGGGCGCCCCCCCTCCTCCCATCCTGGAAGAAGTCATCAGGCAGGCGCAATCGCTCGACATGGACCAGGTGCGAGCGGATCTGGGGCTCGAATGATCGACCGGAGAAAAGGGAACGAGCGCGGCCATGCCGACCACGGCTGGCTGAAGAGCTTCCACACCTTCTCGTTCGCCGACTACCACGATCCGTCGCAGATGGGCTATGGCGATCTGCGCGTCATCAACGACGACAGAGTCGAACCTTCGAAAGGATTCGGCACGCATTCCCACAGAGACATGGAAATAATCAGCTATGTCGTCGAAGGCGAGCTTGCGCACAAGGACAGCATGGGCAATGCCTCCACCATCACGATAGGCGACGTGCAGCGCATGAGTGCGGGAACCGGGGTAATGCACAGCGAATACAATCCATCCAGCGCTTCCCCCGTCCACTTCCTGCAGATCTGGATCCTACCCGAAAGGAAAGGCATCGAGCCCTCCTACGAGCAGAAGCATTTTTCCAATGAGGCCAAGCTGAACAGGCTCAGGCTCATCGCATCGAAAAAAGGACGCGATGGATCAATATCGCTCAACCAGGATGCGGACCTCTATGCGGCCCTGCTGGACAATTCGGAAGTGTCATATCGGCTCTCTCCGGGCAGGATAGCCTATCTGCATGTTGTGAAAGGCGGCATTCTGCTGAACGGACTGGCGCTTTCAACAGGCGACGGCGCGAAGATCAACAACGAGGATAACCTCGTCCTCTCCGGGTCCGGAGAGCTGCTCCTTTTCGACCTGAAAGGCTGACATGAATCTGTTTTCCCCTATCGAACTGGGGCGGCTCGCCTTATCCAGCCGCATCGTCATGGCATCCATGGAAAGGACGCGTTCGGACGATGAAGGCGTGATGGGTCTCCTTAACGCTGAATATTACGCTCAGCGGGCAAGTGCGGGGCTCATTGTCGCAGAAGGCGCATGGGTCTCCCCATTGGGGCGCGGGCTCGAGCATTCTCCCGGGCTTTGCACCGAGGCACAGGTATCGGGCTGGAAGCGCGTGACCGACGCCGTGCACGAAAAGGGCGGGAAAATCTTCGCCCAGCTCTGGCATTGCGGGCGCGTAGCGAGCCCTCACCTTCTCGGAGGGGAAACGCCCGTCGCCCCTTCCCCGATTGCGGCTTACGGCAGGATCAGGACGCCCGAAGGATTCGTCAGATTTCCCGTCCCGAGGGCGCTGGAAGCGGACGAAATCCGGGGCATCGTTTCCGAATTCGCGCAGGCTGCGAAAAACGCGCTGGACGCAGGATTCGACGGAATCGAGATCCATGCGGGAGGGGGATACCTCATCGACCAGTTCCTTCAGACCGGCAGCAATGTCAGGCGCGACCAGTACGGGGGCTTGAGTTCGAACCGCTGCAGGTTTCTTTTCGAAATCACGGAAGCCGTCGCCAAGGTCTCGGGCTCGGACAGGGTGGGGGTCAAGCTCACGCCCTCGAACCGCGATTTCGGCATGATCGACGCGGACCCCATGATCGTCTTCACCAAGGCGGTCTCAGGCCTCTCCGACATGGGCATCGCCTACATCCACATGGTCGAGCCGCTGGAAAACGACCTCAAGGAAGGCGACGTGCTGAAAGACAATGCCCAGCGCTTCAGGCCGCATTTCAAGGGCAAGATGATCGCAGGCGGCGGGTTCGACCTGGCAAAGGCGGAAATGATCCTGGAGAACGAAGGGGCGGATCTCGTTTCGTTCGGCAGGCTGTTCATCGCCAATCCCGATCTTCCCGAGCGGCTCAGGCTGGAAAAGCCGCTGAACGCGCCCGATCCGGAGACCTTCTACGGGGAAGGCGCGGAGGGCTACACGGACTATACTTTCATGGAAGCCCACCCCTATCTCAGACTCGTGGAGGAATGATGGAAAAACCTGCAAAAGCACTGCATCCGATACACGAAGTCATATCAAGGAGATGGAGCCCGAGGGCGCTCGATGCATCGAAACCCGTGTCGAGACGAGATCTGTTGAGCCTGCTGGAGGCGGCGAGATGGGCGCCTTCCTGCTTCGGCGACGAGCCCTGGCGCTACATCATTTTCGACAGATTCGAGGACGAAGCATCCTGGCAGAAAGCCTGCGAATGCATGGTTCCGGGAAACCAGATCTGGGCGAAGAACGCGCCTATCCTGATGATTTCTCTCGCCGATACGCTCTTCGAATTCAACGATTCCCCCAACCGCTTCGGGCAGTACGACACGGGGGCCGCCTCGGAGAATCTCGTGCTTCAGGCGGCTTCACTCGGACTTGCCGCGCACCAGATGGGCGGCTACGATCCGGAAAAGGCGCGGGCATCCTTCTCGATTCCAGAGCGCTATGTGTGCATGTCGATGATCGCTGTGGGTCATCCCGCATCCCACGAAATCCTGGACGAATCGCTCAAGGAGAAGGAGATTGCGGAGCGAGCCAGAAAGCCCATGGAATCGCGCTTCTTCGAGGGAGGCTGGGGACGCCCGGTCAAGAATTAGGCCGAGGCCTTTCGGCTTCGGCGCAAAATCACGGGGCGCGTTTTCGCGCGTCCAGCCTGGACGAAGGGCCGGAGCCCAGCATTTCGAGGCGCTCGGCAAGCCACACCTTGATGATGGACTGTCGGGTGACGCCAAGTTTTCCGGCTTCGCGATCCAGAGAATCGATCATCCAGGTGGGAAAATCGACATTGACGCGCTTTTGTTCCTGCAGCACTCTTTTTGCCCTGGACAAATCCAGCGAAGCGGTAATATCGACACCTGCATCGAACTGCTCTTCGAACTTTTCAGCTTTCATACAGTGCCACCTCCTCGGTACGTGAACGACGAACAGAAATGATTCGAACCTTCGCTCCTCTGTAGGTGATGACAGCTGACCAATGCTTGTCATCAATCAGCCCTATCATGAGGTATCTCGGCTCGTCTTCTGTTTTTGCAGGAATTTCCAGAAGCCAGGGGTCATCCCATAATGCCTGCGCTTCGTCAAAGCTGATGCCATGCTTGAGAAGATTGGCCTGGCTTTTAGCTTCGTCAAATTCAAAAGCAATCATGGTATAGAAAATATACCATTTTCAACAAAAGAACAAGCCGGTTTGGCTCTCCCTGACCTTTCGCAGAATGCGAGAAAACACCGACCGCGCTACAACTCGACAAGCAGCCTAAGGGTCAATGCGAACAAATCGGCCAGAGCGGACGATAAATGCCTGTCGGTCAAATGGCTGCTTCTGCATTGAAAGACGACCTAGG
>JAJZPK010000026.1 GCA_021811205.1 Pseudomonadota bacterium | reverse complement strand
TTCGACGTCCACGAAATCCTTTCCGAAAGCATTTCCCGCCATCAATCGGAATGGTGCATCCGGCTCGCCGAGATCGGAAATGACGGCGGCGGCCCCTTTGAAATCCTGATCCTGCGTGTAATCGGATACGGTGATCACGGTTTGCACGCCTGAGGCGAGGCTGGAACGCAGCCCGTTTTCGGAGTCTTCCACGGCGATGCATTCCTCCGGGCCGAGGCCAAGCTTTCCCATTGCCCAGAAATAAATATCGGGCGCGGGTTTTTTTTGAGGCACGATGTCGCCTGCAGCGATGAGGTCGAACCAGTTTACCGCATCCTTGTCCAGGCTGCACCGCAGCAAGGTGGTGACGTTTTCAGGGGTCGTCGTCGTCACCACGGCGAGTTTCAATCCCTTGTCCAGCGCCTCCTGAATGAGCCTTTTTGTGCCGGGGCGCATTGGTATCGCGCCTGACTCGAGTATCTCTTTGTAGAAAAGCGTTTTCTCCTTGTGGAGCTGGATGACGAGATCGTCGAAATCGGAAGGCTTTGCATAATCCTGCCTGTAATTTTCCACGTAATGCCTGATGCGCTCCTTGCCGCCTGTGACCTCGAGCAGTCTCCCGTAAAGTTCGACATCCCATTCCCAATCGAGGCCGAGTTTTTCGAATGCCTGGTTGAAGGCGATCCTGTGTCCGTCACGCTCGGTATCGGCGAGCGTGCCGTCCACGTCGAAAAGAATGGCCGAAAGACTCATGTTTTCTCCTGCAAAAAATTGAACAATGACTTGATTTTCCTGATCCTGCTCTCGACGTCCTGGAAGCTGCCCTCGGCTCTGAGCTTGTCCTGTCCGGAGAGCTTGATGCCGCGCTCGCTCGCAACCAGAAGGATGATCCTTTCAGGATCGATCGGCGGCTTGGGCACGAATTGCAGGACGATCGCCGATTCGCTCGCGTCTATCTTGAGAATGCCGAGCGATTTTCCATGAATTCTGAGCCGGTGTGAATCGACAAGCGCGCGTGCAGGGGGGGGCAGCAAACCGAAGCGATCCACCAGTTCCTGGAAAAGCGCGTCGATTTCCTCCTCGCCCTCGCAGCTGGCCAGCCGCTTGTACAGGACGAGGCGTTCGTGGATGCCTTCGCAGTATTCCTGGGGGAGCAGGGCGGGCGTGTGCAGGTTGATTTCGGTGGTGACGCCGAGCGGATTCGCAAGATCCGGCTCGATGCCCTGCTTGAGCGACTTCACGGCGCCTTCGAGCATCGAATTGTAAAGCGAGAATCCGATCTTCTGCATCTCTCCGCTCTGCGATTCGCCCAGAAGCTCGCCTGCCCCCCTGATTTCGAGATCGTGCATGGCAAGATAGAAGCCTGCGCCCAGTTCACCCATGTGCCTGATCGCATCCAGCCTTTTTTTCGCCTGGCTCGACAGTGCCTCGTCTCCTGGGGTCAGGAGATAGGCATAGGCCTGGTGATGGGAACGGCCTATCCTGCCGCGCAGCTGATGAAGCTGGGCGAGGCCGAAACGGTCGGCCCTGTCGATCAGGATGGTGTTTGCGGTCGGCACGTCGATTCCGGTCTCGATGATGGTGGTGCAGAGCAGGACGTTGAAGCGCTGGTGGTAGAAATCCCGCATGACGCGCTCGAGGTCCCGCTCGTGCATTTGCCCGTGGGCGATTTCGATGCGCGCTTCCGGCAGCAGTTTTTTCAGTTTTTCATGGGTCGCATCTATGGTTTCGATCTGGTTGTGCAGGAAATAAACCTGTCCGCCGCGCTTCAATTCTCGCGAACAGGCTTCCCTGACGATGCCGTCGCTGTAGCTGCAGACGAATGTCTTGATGGCCAGCCGCCTGGCAGGGGCTGTTGCGATCATCGAGAAGTCGCGCAATCCTTCGAGCGACATGGCGAGCGTTCTCGGAATGGGAGTGGCGGTAAGCGTCAGGACGTCGATTTCAGCACGCAGCGACTTGATTTTTTCCTTGTGCCGCACGCCGAAACGGTGTTCCTCGTCGATGATGACGAGCCCGAGTTCCTTGAATGAAACGTCGTTCTGGAGCAGCTTGTGCGTGCCGATGACGATGTCGATTTTTCCTTCCGCAATGCCCTTCAGGGCGGCCTGCTGCTCTTTTCCCGAACGAAAGCGCGAAAGCTCTGCGACCTTGACAGGCCATTGCGCGAAGCGCGCGGAAAAATTCTGGTAATGCTGTTCCGCGAGCAGGGTGGTCGGAACGAGAACGGCAACCTGCTTCCCGCCCATGACGGCGATGAAGGCGGCGCGCAACGCGACTTCCGTTTTGCCGAATCCGACGTCGCCGCAGATGAGGCGGTCCATGGGCTTGTCAGAGCACATGTCGGCTTCAACCGCATTAATTGCAGCCATCTGGTCGGGCGTCTCATCAAAACCGAATCCGTCGGCGAAAGCATCCAGATCGTGCTGACTGCAGGCGAAACGGTGGCCCTTGCGCAACGCACGCTGGGCATACAGGTTGAGCAGTTCGGCTGCCGTGTCGCGCACCTGTTCGAGCGCTTTGCGTTTCGCTTTCTCCCATTGCCCGCTGCCGAGCTTGTAGAGCGGTGCGTTCTCGGACCCGCTGTAGCGGCTGATCAGGTGAAGCTGGGAAACCGGGACGTAGAGCTTGTCGTCGTCCGCGTAGCCCAGCATCAAAAATTCCGTTTCGCCTTCGCCAAGATCCAGCGTGACAAGCCCGAGGTATCTTCCCACGCCATGCTGCTCATGCACGACAGGGTCGCCAGCGTTGATTTCGGAAAGATCGCGCAGCACATTGTCCGAAAGCGATTTTTTCGCGCGCTCGACCTTGTTCCTGGCATGGTTCGCATAGAGTTCCGTTTCGGTGACGACGGCGATCTTTTCGTCGGAAAGCATGAAGCCGGCGAGCACGGGGCCCCAGCCGAGCATCAGGCGTTCGCTTCTCGACAGGAAATCGGAAAAGGATTCACAGGGGACGGGATCGAGCCCGTATTCCCTGAAGTAATCCAGCATGATTTCTCGCCGCCCCAGGCTCTCGGCAAGCACCAGCACTCGGCCTTCGAATCCGTCCAGGTAGGACTCGAGACGGGCGAGCGGATTCTCCGCCCTTCTTTCGACCTGGACAGCGGGCAGAGGGGCGCTTTTCATCGCCTCCTCGCCCTCATCGTGCATCTCGAACCGCTTGAATCGCGCTATGTCGGAAAAGAAGGCATCGAAAGTGAGAAACAAGTCCTCAGGGGGGAGCACTGGATGCAGCTTGTCCCCCTTGATGAGCGCATGGCGCGACTTCGCTTCGCGCCAGAAATTCTCGATCGATTTTCTGACATTTCCATGCAGGCAAAGCGTCGCATCGTCGTTCAGGTAATCGAAAATCGTCGCCGATTTTTCGAAGAACAGGGGAAGATAGTATTCGATGCCGGAAGGCGCAAGACCGTTGCTGACGTCCTTGTATAGCCTGGTTTTGGAAGGGTCTCCTTCGAACTTTTCCCTGAAGTTGCGGCGGAAGAGGCTTATCCCTTCCTCATCCATGGGAAATTCACGCGCGGGAAGCAGCTTGATTTGCTTCACGGGATAGATGCTGCGCTGCGTGTCGACGTCGAATGTCCGGATATTGTCGATTTCGTTGTCGAAAAGGTCGATACGGTAGGGAAGAGGGCTGCCCATGGGGAAAAGGTCGATGAGTCCTCCCCGGAAACTGTATTCTCCCGGGCTCACGACCTGACTCACGTGAGAATAGCCAGCGATCGTCAGCTGATGTCTCAATTGGCTTGGATCGATGGCGCTCTTCTGTTCAAGGAAAAAGGTATAGGCGGCAAGAAATTCGACTGGGGGCAGCTGATAGAGGACGGTGGTCGTCGGCACGACGACCACGTCCAGTTCCCGCTTCATGATCCTGTACAGGGTGGACAGGCGTTCCGAGACGAGATCCTGGTGAGGCGAAAAGCTGTCGTAGGGCAGGGTTTCCCAATCCGGGAAGAGTCCGATCTCGAGTTCGGGGTGAAAATAGCGGATTTCCTCGAACAGACGCTGGGCATCGATTGCTCTTTCGGCAACGACGACGAGCGGCTTCGCAGCGACTTTCGAAAGGAAAAGGGCGTCGCTCGATCCTGCCGGGGCGGCGTATTTGGTTTTAACTGCTGATGACATGGCTGCAAGGCGGATTTTGACTGCAATGCGTCATTCCGCGGGCAAATTGGTTTATTATAAAATATTTCGGCACTCTGGCGTTACCCGATATGGATACCAATGTTGTCCTCACCTTCATCGGCATAGCAGCAGCAATTGCAGCAGCCGTCTATTTGGGCGGTTCGAAACTGCTCGGCAAGAAACCTGGTCAAGGGGGCGATCTGAAGCGCGTCGAGGACGTCACAAAGGCCTACTTCAGGGAAAGCGACGTAGAGGCGAAGGTGAATTGCGTCATCATCGATGGCAAGGGCCTGGTTGCGCTGATCGAGGTCGATCCCCAGGTCAGATTCAGGAGTTCCTACATCATCGAACAGACCTTGCGCGAGCAGATACAGCGGCTCACCGGGAAGAGTCTTGTGCAAGTTTTCTGGCGTTTTCCCATGATTGAAAAAATCGCCGATGCTTCGCATGCAGGTCCGGCTTTTGCTGCCGCTAAGGAAAAGGCGCTTGACCCCCATTACGATATCGGAGAGGTTTCCTGGGATGAGTACGAGCGAGCGATGAAGGGTGAATCGGTCAGCCAAGATGTCGACTGAACCAGTTTCGCGCTTCGATCGCAACCCGCTCCAGTTTGCCTGGTTCTTCGAAGAGATGTGTCGCACCAGGTATGATCTTCATTTCCTTTTCACAGGCAAGATAGGTGAAAGCGCGTCGGTTGAGATCGATGACGACATCGTCGTTTCCGCCAACGACCAGGAGGGTGGGGGATGACACCTTGCCGAGTTCCTGAGTGCTCGCCAGATCGGGACGCCCGCCCCGGCTGACGACGGCATGGATGGCTTTTCCTAGCTTCGCCGCTGCCTTCAGCGCGGCTGCAGCGCCTGTGCTTGCCCCGAAATAACCGATTTTCAGATCCTTCGTCCGTTCATCATGCTGCAGCCAGGCAGTCGCGTCCTGGAGCCGCTCGGCAAGCAGCATGATGTCGAAACGCAAGTCGTAATCAAGATCTTCCTCTCGGGTCAGCAGGTCGAGGAGCAGGGTCGCAATGCCTGCATCGTTGAGAACTTTTGCGACGTAATTGTTGCGCGGACTGAACCGGCTGCTGCCGCTTCCATGGGCGAACAGGACGATGCTCTGCGCGCCATGAGGCAGGACAAGCGTACCCTCCAGATCTGCATCTCGCGCATTGACGACAACGTCCATTTCATCCACCTATCCTGATCGGAATCCGCTTTCTGCCAAATCCGCCAGGCGCCTTGTCGAACCTGCCGGCGAGCCTCGTTCCGCAATCCGGGCATTTCCCGTCATCCGTCGTCCGGTATTCGACGAGTTCATGCCAGTCGCGCACGATGAGGCTTGTCCTGCAGGAGGGACAGGAAGTGGTTCCGCCCGTCCTGTCGTGGACGTTTCCAGTATAGACGTATTTCAGGCCGACATCCTTCGCGATCCTGAGCGCCTTCTCGAGCGTCTCGTGAGGCGTCGTGGGTATGTCCTGGAGTTTGTACTCGGGATGGAATGCGGTGAAATGGATCGGGATTTCCGCTCCCAGATTGTCCATGATCCATGCGCACATGGCCGTGAGCTCCTCGGTCGAATCGTTCATGCCCGGGATCAGGAGCGTGGTGATCTCGAACCAGACATCGGTTTCGCGTTTGAGATGGATAAGCGTATCCAGCACGGGCTGAAGATGCGCGCCGGTCAGCTTGAAATAGAATTCATCCGTGAAGGCCTTGAGGTCGACGTTGGCGGCGTCCATTTTCGAATAGAAATCCCGTCTCGCCTCGTCATGCATGTAGCCCGCAGTCACTGCGACAGTCTTGATGCCGTGCTCGTGGCAGGCGTCTGCGACGTCCATCGCATATTCGGCGAATATGACCGGGTCGTTGTAGGTGAAGGCAACGCTTTTGCAGCCGGATTGCTTTGCCGCGATGGCGATCGCTTCAGGGGAGGCCTGATCCATCAGGCGGTCCATGCTTGAGGACTTGCTGATGTCCCAGTTCTGGCAGAACTTGCAGGCGAGATTGCATCCTGCCGTGCCGAATGAGAGCACGCTCGATCCTGGATGGAAATGGTTGAGGGGCTTCTTTTCGATGGGGTCGATGCAGAACCCGGAAGACCGGCCATAGGTGGTGAGGATCATCCTGCCGTCCTGATTCTGCCTGACGAAACAGGCGCCGCGCTGACCTTCGCGCAGCTTGCAATCGCGCGGACAAAGGTCGCACTGGATGCGGCCGTCTTCGATTTTGTGCCAATAGCGGGCTATTCCTTCCATTTGTCGACTCCGTACCTGAAAAGTTTCACCTCATCGGACCAGAAGCCTGCGGGCAAGCCAGCCTTGCGCTTCAAATGGGCGAGAAATTCGGAAGCCTCAGGCAGGCTTTCCCAGACCTGTGGAAGGAAGGTGCTGCGCCTTCCCCGACATTCGAAAATGACGCCGTCACTTCCGGGAGAGAGGCTGGAAAGGGCCTCTTCTTCGTCAGAAAAAAGCAACTGAACGGGTTCCGAAAGGAGTGAAACTTCGATCTTCACCGAAGGCCATTCGGCAATGGAGATCGGCATGAATCTCGGGTCGGAAAAGGCCGCTGCGAGGGCGTTTTCCCGTGCATCGACATGAATGGGGCGATGCGCGTCCAGCGTGCCTATGCATCCCCTGAGCCCCCCTTCCATGGTGAGCGTGACGAATGTCGCGCCCCACACTTCGAATTCGGCAGGCAGGTCGGGCTCGGGATATTCGATGCGCAGACGATTTGAAATCGATGCGCGCGCAATCTTCAAAAGGGATTCGCCGTTCAAGATGCCTCTCCGAATGTGAAGGAGGCGTAGCCTACCACGCGCCTTTTGTCTCCTGCCGTGTCCCCCGAGTTTTTGAGATCGACGAGATGGGGCGCAAGTCCCTTGCGTTTGGCCGAAATCAGCAGGCCGTTGACGGGGGTTGCGCCGCATGCCTGCTCATGATCGATGACCGGATCGAGCGCCATGATCGCATCCGCAGTGATCCTGTCGATCCTGACGGCCTCGCCGTAATCATGGAAATGCGAAAGGTCGGAGCTGACCAGAACGAGCGTTCCCGGCTCACCCAAATACATGTCGATGACGTCTGATACGGCAGCAGGATCCGCATCGCCCACCAGGAGCGGGATCAGGGTGAAATTTCCGAGGATGCGCTGCAGAAAGGGGAGCTGAACTTCGAGCGCATGCTCGAGCCGGTGCGCTTCCGTGCTTTCGATGAAGCCTTCCCGTTGCGCAAGTTCCTTGCAGACGGGGTCCAGAGGGACGCATCCGAGCGGCGTTTCGAAGTGGGTTGCCGAAGGCAATGCGATTCCTCTGAACCAGAGGCGATGGGCGGGCCCAAGGAGCACTACCTTGTCGAATTCGCGTCCTTTCAGCTTCGAATAGGCGGCTCCGGCAACCGGGCCGGAATAAATGTAGCCGGCGTGCGGCACGATCATGGCGAGCGGATTGCCATGATCTTCCGTGAATAATGCATCGACTGCCGATTCGAGATCCATTCTGCTCGAAGGATAGAACGAACCGGCGCAGGCTGCAGGTCTGATTGGTTGCATAGGATTCCTCAATGGTTTCAAGATTCGACAGCATTTTTTGGAATAAATTCAATCGCAATCCGGTTTTACACCATTGCGAACTGAAGTATGATATGGGGATTGAGTGCAGATAAATCAAATGACCGACATCCGTGAAGCGCTCCAGGAATCGTCGAATAGCGAGGCGATCTTCCGGGCCATCATCGAAGCTACCCCCATCCCTCTTGCACTGAACGACAAGATGGGGAGAATCGCCTATTTGAACAAGGCATTCATCCGGTCAGTTGGCTATACCCTCTCCGACATTCCGGACCTAGAGAGCTGGTGGCAGCTTGCCTATCCCGATCCTGCCTACCGGCAGGAGGTAAGCGGGAAATGGCAAAGGAATCTGGAAGATTCGGCAAAATCGGGGCAGCCTTTTCCCTCCATGGAAGTCGACATCGTCTGCAAGAGCGGCGAGACGCGGACATTCCTGGTGAGCCCGGCTTTTCTCGGGGACAGATTCGCGGACATGCACCTTGCTGTCCTTTACGACATCACCGACCGCAGGCGTCTCGAGGAAGGCATCCGTTTCCAGCAATTCGGGCTCGATCATGCAGGAGAGGAGATTCTCTGGATAGGAAGCGACGGGCGCATTCTGGATGCGAACGAAACAGCCTGCCAGAAGCTCGGCTACTCGAAGGAAGAACTGTGCAGGTTGACTGTAGGCGACATCGATCCCAGTTTTCCTTTCGAGCAAGGATGGGGTGTGCACTGGCAGGAACTGAAGCGCAACAAAGTCGTCCGTGTCGAATCTCAACAGCAGCGCCGCGATGGCACGATTTTCCCGATCGAGGTGGTGGCCAACTATTTCGAATACGGAGGGAAAGAATACAATTGCGCATTGGTGCGCGACATCTCCGAGCTCAGGATTTCCGAGGAAAGAAACCGCGTCCTCGTGGAAATGGCGCCCGAGGCGATCACCGTGCTCGATGTCGATCTCGACCGCTTCGTCGATGCAAATGCCAACGCAGCGCGTCTTTACGGCTGCAGCAAGGAGGAATTGCTGAAGCATTCCCCGTTCGAATTCTACCCTCCCGATCAGCCGGACGGATATCCCGTTCAGGAAACCATCAATGCGCACAAGGCGCTCGCGCTCTCCGGACAGGAAGTGGTATTCGAGCGTGTCGTGAGGAATTTCCAGGGCAGGCTCGTTCCGTGCGAGATGCGCCTCGTCAGGCTGCCCTCGATGGACCGCAAGCTGATTCGCGCCAGCATCATCGATATCACGGACAGGAAAAGCGCCGAGGCCAGGATCGAACGGCTCACCAAGCTTTACAAGGCGCTCAGCGAAGTCAATCAGGCCATCGTGCGCATGGACGAGGAAGCGGAGCTTTTCCCGCTCGTGTGCAGGATGGCTGTCGATTTCGGCGGGATGAAACTTGCCGTGATCAGCAAGCTTGTTCCAGAAGAAGGCATGCTTCGCCCTGTCACGATATATGGGAGCGGCAAGGAATATCTCGATGGCATTTTGATTTCGGTTGACGCAATGGTTCCAGAGGGGAGGGGGCCAGGTGGAACCTCCTTCAGGGAAAACAGGAGCGTAATCATCAACGATTATCTCCATGATGAGACGACCAGACCCTGGTGGGAACGAGCAGCCCGTTTTGGCTGGAATTCCAGCGGGAGCTTTCCTATTCAGAGGGGAGGGCAGCCATTCGCTCTATTAGGGGTCTATCACGAAAGTGCCGGCGCATTCGACACGGAAATGGTCGAGCTGCTCGACGAGATGGCGAGGGACATTTCCTTTGCTCTGGACAGTTTCGACAGAGAACGCGAAAGGGCGCGCTCAGGGGAAAAACTGGCAGCCAGCGAGCGCCATTTCAGGGCCTATTTCGAACGCGCCATGGTGGGCATGGCTGCGACGAGCCCTGAGAAGGGCTGGCTCGAAGTCAACGATGCGCTTTGTGACATGCTCGGCTATTCCAGGCAGGAGTTGGCCGGCATGACATGGGCAGAACTCACGTACAAGGATGATCTGGCCGAGAACGAGTCGCTTTTCAGCAGGGTAATGAGCGGCGAAATCGATGAATACGTATACGACAAGCGATTCATCCGAAAGGACGGTTCGCTGCTGTATGCGCACCTGGCGATCAGGGCGGTGAGGAAGTCCGATGGATCGCTCGACTATACCGTGGCGATCGTCGAGGACGTCAGCAGGAGAAAGCATGCGGAAAGCAGGGAGAAGCTGAGAAACCGGGCGCTTGAAATGCTCGCAAAGGGGAGGCAGCTTGCCGAGATCATGGAATATGTCGTGCAGGGTGTCGAGGATGAAAACCCTTCCATGATTTGCACCATCTTGCTTCTGGACGAGGAAGGAAAGCATCTTCTGAAAGGGGCTGCACCCAGTCTGCCTGCTTTCTACAGCGAAGCCATTCATGGGGTCGAGATCGGGCCGGAAGTCGGCTCCTGCGGCACGGCCGCTTATCTTGGTCGACGGGTCGTTGTCGAGGATATCGCGAGCCATCCCTACTGGAAAAACTACAAGGAACTCGCAGCCATGGCGAGCCTCGCCTCATGCTGGTCCGAGCCGATTTTCGGTTCGTCCGGAAAGGTGCTCGGCACATTTGCCGTGTACAAGAAGACGTCCAGTTCGCCGGAGGAAAATGACCTTGCGCTCATCGAAAGCATGGCCAGCCTCGTCGGTATTGCCATCGAGCGCAAGCGCATCGAGGACGAACTTCAGCTCGCCTCCATGGTGTATTCCCATACTGGAGAAGCGACCATGGTCACGGACGAGCTGAACCGCATCATCGCCGTCAATCCTGCATTCACGCACATCACGGGTTACAGCCAGGACGAGGTGCTGGGAAAGAATCCGAAACTGCTGAGTTCGGGCAAGCACGACAGCGACTTCTATACGATCATGTGGGAGGAGATCGAGACTTCTGGAATGTGGCAGGGCGAAATATGGAACAGGAAAAAGAACGGCGAAATCTTCCCTGAATGGCTGACCATCAATACCATCCATGATCGTGAAGGGAAGCTGCATCGGCATGTCGCGCTTTTCTCGGACATCACGGACAAGGTGAGAAGCGATGAACTGATCTGGCGTCAGGCCAATTTCGATCTCCTCACTGAGCTCCCCAACAGGCGGATGTTTTACGACAGGCTCGAGCAGGAAATCAAGAAATCCAACAGGAGCGGGTTGCCGCTTGCGCTGCTTTTCATCGACCTCGACCGCTTCAAGGAAGTCAACGATACGCTTGGGCATCAGAAGGGCGACATCCTGCTCGTCGAGGCGGCAAGGCGCATCGTGGCCTGCGTGCGCGAATCGGACACGGTCTCGCGTCTGGGGGGGGACGAGTTCACCGTCATCCTGTCCGAGCTTGCCGACACGGACCATGTCGAGAAGATCGCCCAGCACATCATCTCTTCTCTTGCCGAGCCGTTCAAGCTCGAAAGCGAAATGGCCTACGTTTCCGCAAGCATAGGCATCACCTTCTATCCGAACGATGCGCGCGACGTCGAACAGCTTCTGAGGAATGCCGATCAGGCCATGTATGTCGCCAAGGACTCCGGGCGAAACCGGTTCTCCTATTTCACCCGAACGCTGCAGGAAAAAGCGCAGTCGAGAGTGAGGCTGCTCAACGACCTGCGCGGTGCGCTGGGCTCGAACCAGTTCGAACTCCATTTTCAGCCCATTGTCGACCTTTCCACAGGATTGGCCAGAAAGGCCGAGGCGCTGCTGCGCTGGCATCACCCCGACAGGGGAATGGTCAGCCCCATGGAGTTCATACCCCTTGCCGAGGAGACCGGGCTGATCATCGATATCGGAGACTGGGTTTTCAGGGAAGCGGCGCGCTGGGCGAGCCGCTGGACAGCGCTTTGCGGCGGCAATTTCCAGATCAGCGTGAACGAATCGCCGGTGCAGTTCCAGAACGAATCAAATACCATAGAGGCCTGGCTGGATCATCTGAGGTCGCTCGGCATTTCCGGGCAGAACATCGTCATCGAGATCACCGAAGGCCTGCTGCTCAATGCCGATTCAGGCGTCACCGACAAGCTGATCCATTTCAGGGATGCGGGAATAGGGGTTGCAATCGACGATTTCGGGATCGGGTACTCCGCACTGTCCTATCTCAAGAAATTCGACATCGATTTTCTGAAAATAGACCAGTCCTTCATCCGTGATCTTGCGACCGATCCGAGCGACATGGCGCTGACCGAGGCGATCATCGTCATGGCGCACAAGCTCGACCTGAAGGTCGTTGCCGAGGGAGTGGAGACGCTTGAGCAGAAGCGTCTGCTGCAGGAGGCGGGATGCGATTTCGCCCAGGGCTATCTTTTTTCCAAACCGCTTCCGCCCGATGAATTCGAAGCTTTTCTGAAAACAGGGGTTCCATGACGAAACTTTATGCGCTTGTTCCGGCAGCTGGAACGGGTTCGCGCATGGGGGAAGGCATTCCCAAGCAATACCGGATGCTCGCAGGAAAGCCCATGATTCGGCATGCGCTCGAGGCATTCTGTTCGCATTCCGCCATAGAGCGCGTCTACGTTGTTCTGGCCGAAGACGATGCGCATTGGGGAGCATACGATTGGTCCTCCCTTTCCGAAAAACTCACTGTCCTTTATTGCGGAGGGCAGACGAGAGCGTCAAGCGTCTACAACGGGCTTGCGAAAATGGGCGCTGGAATGGACGACTGGGTGATGGTGCACGATGCGGCCAGGCCCTGCATCGACAAAAAATCCCTTGACAGGCTGTTCAGCGAGGTCGGCGATGACGATGTGGGCGGACTGCTCGCGCTGCCTGTCGCCGATACGCTGAAAATGGACGATGGCAACAAAAGAGTGTCCAGAACGGTTCCCAGAGAAGGCCTTTGGCAGGCCCAGACACCGCAGATGTTCCGCAAGAAACTGCTTCTGGAGGCATTGAAGTTCGCCCCGGACAGAACGGACGAGGCAGGGGCGATCGAAGCGCTGGGGTTTTGCCCAAGGCTCGTTCCGGGAGACCCGAGAAATTTCAAAGTGACCTATCCGGGAGACATTGCATTGGCTGAAACGATATTGAAGGAAAGACTATGAGGATAGGGCAGGGTTACGACGTGCATGCGCTGGTTACAGGGAGAAGGCTGGTCGTTGGCGGCGTAGAGATTCCCTTTGAAAAGGGGCTGATGGGACATTCGGATGCGGACGTGCTGCTGCATGCGATATGCGATGCGCTGATCGGCGCCGCAGCGCTCGGCGACATCGGCAGGCATTTTCCGGATACGGACAAGCATTTCGAGAACGTGGACAGCAGGATACTCCTGCGCAATGTCGGGAAGCTTCTGGAGGATTCAGGATACAGAATCGTCAATATCGATGCCACGATCGTGGCACAGGCGCCCAGGATGGCGCCCCATATTCCGCTCATGGTCGAACGCATCGCCGAAGACCTGCGCATTCCCGCTCGCGACGTCAACGTCAAGGCGAAAACCACCGAGCGCCTCGGCTTTGCGGGCAGGGGGGAAGGCATGGCCGCCGAAGCGGTGGCGCTCATCGAGTGATGCGCGTATTCTTCGCCGTATGGCCGGACGAGTCTTCGCTGGAGCGGCTGGTGGATGCGGAAAGCAGGCTATTCATGGCCTGCGGCGGGAAGAGGACGAGAAGGGAATCGATCCATCTCACCCTGGCCTTTGTCGGTGAAATAAGGGAAGATGATCTCGGGAGGCTGAAGGACGCGGCGTGCAGGGTGTCCGCAAGCGCTTTCGAGATCGTGCTGGACAAGCTTGGCCACTGGAAGCACAACAAGATCGCCTGGGCGGGATGCGCTCAAGTCCAGAAACCGCTTCTCGAGCTCGTCTCGATGCTCGAATCGGAACTGAAGTCCTCCGGCATTGCGCTCGATGCGCGGCCCTATGTTCCCCATATCACGCTTCTGAGAAAAGCAGAGCGTCCGGAAACCATCCCGGACATCCCTGCCATTTCATGGGCCGTTTCAGAATTCACCCTGACGGCTTCGACCCCTTCGGGCTACGAAAATCTGGCCAGTTGGCCGCTAAAGGTAGATGCATGACTCGAGATGGCCGGCCAGGGCTTTCTCGTCCAGCTTGGTGTAATCCTTCTCGAAGTGGTCGGACATCATGCCCATCACCGCCTGAGTGGCGTTGTTCCTGATCAGGCCCATGAACTGGGGCGGTGCGATCAGGATAAGCCGCTGGAATTCGTTTCCTGTCCGGCCCTGTTCGAGCTCCCGTGCAAGCTTCAATGCAAATTGCTGCGCCTCGTTTTGTTTGGGGTCGGTGGGCGGCACGTAGGAACCATGACCGTTTCCTGCGCTCCTGTTGTGGCCGGGTCTGTCCGAGACCAGTTCGGAGGCTTTTTCCCGGCTCGCGCCATGCTCGTATTCCCTGAGTTTTTCGAGGCCGCGCTTCGGGCCATTGTTCATGTAAAGATTGGCTGAGCTTGCATTGGCGACGAGGATCCACGTCGTGGTCATGATTTTCTCCTTTTGAAACGAGGCGGGCAACTTCACAATTCCATTATAATACAGCCTCCATGGAGTCCAGATTTTTGAACATACTTGCTTTGGATACGTCCAATGAATACTGCTCGCTCGCGCTTCTGAGCGGCGGGCGCCTTGCTGTGCGCGAGGTTCTGGCGGGGCAGAATCATTCGGAAATGATCCTCGTCATGCTCGAAGATGTTTTGCAGAAGGAGGGCATGTCGATGTGCGAAATCGGAGGCATCGCTTTCGGCGCAGGCCCGGGCTCCTTTACCGGTCTCAGGATCGCCTGCGGGGTTGCGCAGGGACTCGCGTTCGGATCGGATGTCCCGGTTGTCGGAATCGGGACGCTGCATGCCATGGCGTCAACCATGGCAGGCGACAGGATTGTCGCCTGCCTGGACGCGAGAATGGGGGAAGTCTACCACGCTGCATTCGAACGCATCGAAGGCAAACTCGTCTGCCTCAGCGAGCCCGGACTCTATCGGCCTCACGAAGTGCCTCTGCTCGATGGAGATCACTGGTCAGGCTGCGGAAGCGGTTTTTCTGTGCCAGGCCTGCTCGAACGCTACCAGGGCGCCATGGTCAGTGTGGACGAAAAAGCGCGTCCGCATGCGAGGGAAATCGCTTATCTGGCGCTGGAAGCATTCGAAAGCGGCCGCGGAACCGACGCAGCACTGGCCGCGCCGCTCTACGTCAGAAACAAGGTGGCGCTGAAGGAGTCGGAGCGTTGAGTTTCGATTCGTCCTTTCGGCAGATGGGATTCGATGACCTCGACAAGGTGATGGAAATCGAGAATTCAGTCTACGAATTTCCATGGTCGCGCGGCAATTTCGCCGATTCGATCGCATCGGGCTACCATTGCGTCGTCATGGAAAACGGTACATTTCTTGCGGGATATGGCGTCATGCTGCTGGCGGCAGGTGAAGCCAATCTGCTCAACTTGAGCGTGGCGAAGAACTGGCAGGGAATGGGCATGGGCAGGAAGCTGCTCGATCATTTCGTCAGCGTGGCCAAAGCGCAAGGGGCAAGCACCTTCCATCTCGAGGCGAGGTGCTCGAACAGGGTTGCGATCGGCCTTTATTCGAGTTCTGGCTTCATTGAACTTTGCATCAGGCCAAACTATTATCCTTCGGCGCAAGGGAGAGAAGATGCAGTCATGATGAGGAAGATGCTTTGAAGGAAGCTGCGCTCGAGGAAATGGGACTCCTTCCCGTCTGGAAGAAGCGGGTTTTCGAGGAAAAAAGGGCCGAAGAGGCCAGCCCCGGCGTCATGGGATGGGATGAAATGCGAGATGCGATCGAGTCCTGCACGTCCTGTCCGCTGTCGAAAGGGCGGAACAAGGTTGTGGTCGGGGTCGGCAACAGACAGGCGGACTGGCTTTTCATCGGCGAGGCCCCGGGGGCGGAAGAGGATATCAAGGGAGAGCCCTTCGTGGGCCAGGCGGGAAAGCTGCTCGACAACATGCTGTCCTCGATCGGTTTGTCCAGGCAAAGCAACGTCTATATCGCCAATACGGTCAAATGCAGACCGCCCGGCAACAGGAATCCGGAGCCCTCGGAGATGGCGGCCTGCCGCCCGTATCTTCTGAGGCAGATAGAGCTTGTCGACCCCAGGCTCATCGTTGTCATGGGCAGGGTCGCGGCCCAATCCGTCCTTGATTCGGAGGCTTCCATTTCCGCTTTGAGGGGGAAGGTCCATGCTTTCGGAAAAACGCCGGCCATCGTCACCTATCATCCGGCCTATCTGCTGAGGAATCCTTCGGACAAGGCGAAAGCCTGGGAAGACCTGCGCTTCGCTGTGGAAACGATGGGTGCGCTCAGGTAGCGCTGGCGAGGTACCTGCGCGACAAACCGTAGATCAGCGCCATCGACGTGCTGATGAAGATGCCGAACAGGACGATGATCCAGTCGATGTTCACTTCCCACTTGACCATGCCCGTATAGCAGCCGAGCAGGATCAGTATCCCGATGTTCTCGTTGAAATTCTGCACAGCGATGGAGTGCCCCGCACCCATCAGCACATGCCCCCTGTGCTGCAGCAGGGCATTCAGCGGGACGACGAAAAAGCCGCCGAGTGCGCCGATGAAGAAGAGCGCGACCGATGCGATCTGCCAGTTCGTCATGAAGCTGATCGAAATCACGAGCAAGCCCATCATGATCCCGGCGGGAAGGGATCTGGCGGACTGCTCTAGCTTGATGTAGCGCGCGGCCAAAAGAGACCCCACGGCGATGCCGAAGGCAACGATGGCCATCAGATAGCCCGCTTCCTTTTCGGAGAAGCTGAGCACCTGACTGGACCAGCTGATGACGACGAACTGCAGGGTTGCGCCTGCACCCCAGAAAAGCGTCGTGACCGACAACGAGACCTTGCCCTCTCGGTCTTTCCAGAGCAGCTTGAAGACATGCCAGAAGTCGTGCAATGCGAAGGTCAGCGTCTTCTTCGGCAACTTGTGGTCGATCGGGACATGGGGAATGAAAAGATTGAAGACTGCCGCTATCGCGTAGAAAACGATGATCATCTTGATGGCAAAGTAGGGATTGACCGAGGAAAGCACGCCCCCGACGATGAAGCCGATGATGATCGCCACGACGGTCGACCCTTCCATCCATCCGTTCGCCGTGACGAGCCGCTCGGGCGGCAGGATTTCCGTCAGGATGCCGTATTTTGCCGGAGAATAGGCCGCGGCGCCGATGCCCACGATGCCGTATGCGTAAAGCGGGGGCATGCCGAAGAGCATTGCCCCGCAGCCGACCAGCTTGACCGCATTGCTGGAGAACATCACGCGTCCCTTTGGATAGGCATCGGCAAAGATGCCCACGAAGGGGGCGAGCAGGATGTAGGCAAAGACAAAAAACTCCCTGAGGAGCGGCTCGTGCCATTCAGGAGCCGCTAGGAGTTTGAGCAGGGCGATGGCAGCAAAAAGCAGGGCATTGTCGGCGAGCGCTGAGAAAAACTGGGCGGAAAGTATGATGTAGAAACTGCGCTTCATCTGTGTTCTGTTTTCGTTGCGGTTCGGATTTATACCATGAAAGAAGCGGACTGCGAAGAGACGAAACTACCCGGCAATCCGGATTTGTGGTTGAATTACGGAATCTATGAGCAGACCCATCCAAGCCAGAATCAACCTCGAAGCGCTTTCTGAAAATCTGTCCAGAGTCAGGAGCTATGCGCCGAATTCGAAAGTGCTTTCAGTCATCAAAGCCAATGCATACGGCCATGGACTCATCCGGGCGGCAGGCGCGCTTGTCGCATCAGACGGCTTCGCGCTGCTCGATCTCGAGGATGCAGTAAAGCTCAGGCAGGCAGGGTTCGACCAGAAGATCGTGCTGCTGGAAGGCTGTTTTTCCGGCGACGAGCTGCATGCGGCATCGCGGTATTCGATCGACATCGTCGTCCATTGCGTGGAACAGATCGACATGCTCGAACAGGCGAAACTCGAGCGGAAAATGGGCATTTTCGCGAAATGCAACACCGGCATGAACAGGCTGGGTTTTCGCCCTTCCGAATTCCAGGCTGCCATATCGAGGCTGGAAAAAAATGCCAATGTCTCGGGCATCGTGCTGATGACCCATTTCTGTTGCGCGGACGGCAACGAAGGAGTGGACGGGCAGATGGATGTTTTCCGGAAATTCAAGCTGAATCATCCTCGCAGTCTCGCCAATTCCGCTGCGCTGATACGCTATCCCGGGACACGGGGGGAATGGGTGAGGCCGGGAATCATGCTCTACGGCTCTTCCCCTTTTGCCGAAAAGAGCGCTGAAGAGCTCGGGTTGAAGCCCGTTATGACGCTTTCTTCACGCATCATTGCCGTCCAGGCAATCAGGGCAGGGGATGGCGTGGGCTACGGGCCGATGTTCAGGGCCGAGAAGGACATGCGTATCGGCATCGTCGCATGCGGTTATGCGGACGGTTTTCCGCGCCATGCGCCGAACGGGACGCCCGTGCTCGTTCAGGGAAGAAAAAGCGAGACCGTCGGGCGCGTTTCGATGGATATGCTCATGGTCGATATTTCCGATATCCGGGATGCGGGAATCGGAAGCGATGTCGTACTGTGGGGCGAGGGGAATCCCGTGGAACAGGTGGCGCAAGCCTGCGGGACGATCAGCTACGAACTTCTCTGCGCAATCTCGCCCAGAGTTCCCGTTTCCTATAGCTGACATGGCCAGGCAGAAAACAGTCTACACGTGCACGGAGTGCGGCGGATCGAGTCCGAAATGGCAGGGTCAATGCCCGCAATGCGGCGCATGGAACACGCTCGTCGAAACCGTGCAGGAGACAGCATCCCGGTTTTCAGCGCTATCCCAGACGAGTTCGATCAGACGTCTTTCCGAGGTCGAGGCGGCCGATTTTCCGCGCTACCCGACAGGCATTGCCGAATTCGACAGGGTGCTGGGCGGCGGGCTGGTGGAGGGCGGGGTGGTGCTGATAGGGGGGGATCCTGGTATCGGAAAATCCACGTTGCTGCTCCAGGCGCTTTGCCTCATGAGCGCTTCGATGCGCGTGCTCTACGTGAGCGGCGAGGAATCCGCGCAACAGATCGCGCTCAGGGCGAAAAGGCTGCAGGTCGATGCGGGTGCGGTCGAAATACTCGCCGAGATCCAGCTCGACAAGATACAGGGCGCGCTGCTTTCCCATCAACCCAGGATCGCGGTGATCGACTCGATCCAGACGCTCTATTCGGATGCATTGACTTCAGCGCCGGGCTCGGTCGCTCAGGTGAGGGAATGCGCAGCCCAGCTCACCCGGCTTGCCAAGCAGTCCGGCATCACCATCGTTCTGGTCGGGCATGTCACCAAGGAAGGTGCGATCGCGGGACCCAGAGTGCTCGAACATATCGTCGATTCCGTGCTTTATTTCGAGGGGGACACCCATTCGAGCTTCAGGCT